>JAGDDM010000186.1 GCA_017958015.1 Abditibacteriota bacterium
ATTCCCGGCGCGTCCAACGCTTTCGCCATCGCCAAACGCCTCGGTCTGGACGCCGGTATCATCGCCGGAGCCAAAGCTTTCCTGGGCACCCGCGCCGACGCCACCGACGACATGATTCGCAAACTTGAGGCCAGTCACCGGGAGGCGGAGCGGTATCGCAAGGAGGCGGAGGAGTCCGCGAGAGAGGCGGAAGAGATTAAACGCCGCTATGAGGTCCAGTTGACGAAGCTCACAACCTCCAGAGAGCGCATTGAGGAGAAGGCTCGGGAACGGGCCCGGGTCATCATCGACACCTATTCCAAGAAGCTTGACGATACCATTGAGCAGCTTGCCACCCAGCGGAAGGATTCCCAGCGGGCCCAGGCGTTAAAAAAGAAGGCGGAGAAGACTCTGGACGATTTCGCCCACCAGTCGAAGCCCAAACCGAAGCCCGAGCCCAAGGAAACGAAGTTCGTCAGCGAGAAGGAGCTGACAATAGGCACTCGTGTGAAGATTCCCGGTATCAATCAGACCGGCGAGGTGGCCTCCGAGCCCAAGGGCGGCAAGGTGATGGTGCAGATAGGCATCATGAAGATTGAGGCACGGATTCGGGATTTGCGCCGAGCGGAGGACGAAGCGGCCCCCGTATCCGATCTGTCCGCGTCCCTGAGGCGCATATCCTACGAAAAGGCCCACGATTTCGAGTCGGAGATACATCTGCGGAAAATGCGGGTGGAGCCGGCGCTTTACGACCTGGACAAGTTTATGGACGATGCCATGGCCGCCCAAGTTGAGAGCGTGCGAATCGTCCACGGCAAGGGCACCGGTGTCATGAAGCAGGCTGTGTGGCAGTATCTGCGCAACCATCCCGGCGTCAAGTCCTACCGTCTGGGCGGCGACGGAGAGGGCGGCGGCGGCGTAACCGTGGTGACAATGAAACGATGAAAAAGGAATTGATCGAAAAAGCCCGCCAAGCGGCGGAAAAGTCATACTCTCCATATTCCCGTTTTAAGGTGGGGGCGGCTGTCCTCGCGGCGTCCGGCAAGGTCTACACCGGCACCAACGTGGAGAACGCTTCCTTCGGCCTCACTGTGTGCGCCGAGCGGAACGCTATATTCGCCGCCGTGTGCGCCGGTGAGCGGGAGATAAAGGCCCTTGCCCTTACGCCCGATACCTATCCCTGCGGCGCCTGTTTGCAGGTGATGGCGGAGTTCGCGGCGAAAGATTTTGTGTTATACATCGACGGCGGGGAGGAATACGCTTTGGCGGATTTGCTTCCCAAAGGATTCAAATTATAATAGGAGGATACATTATGAAAAAAGCGGTACAGTTCGGCGCCGGAAACATCGGCAGAGGTTTCATCGCCCAGCTCCTTTCGGAGTCCGGATTTGAGGTTGTTTTCGCCGACGTGGTTGACGCGGTGGTTGAGAACATCAACGCCCGCCACACATATCCCATTCGCTACGCCGCTCCCGGCAGCCCCACCACATGGGTGAAGAATGTGCGGGCCGTGAACAGCAAGGTTCCGGAGAACGCCGCCCGGGAAATCGCCGACGCCGATCTTATGTGCACCGCGGTGGGCGTGAACGTGCTCCCCTACGTGGCGCCGGTAATCGCTCTGGGCATCAAAGCCCGCTACGACGCCGGCGTTACGGAGCCCATCAACATCATCATCTGCGAGAATCTGCAGCATATGGGCGCTTTCCTGAAGGGCGAGGTGAAAAAGCACCTTGACGAGAGTCTCTACGGCTACCTTGACGAGAAAGTGGGCTTCGTGGAGAGCGTCGTGGGCAGAATGGTGCCGGTTATGACTCCCGAGCAGAAGGCGGAGGATCCGCTTCTTTCCATCGTGGAGCCCTACAAGCATCTGCCCGTGGCCAAGTCAATGATTAAGGGCGACTTCCCGGAGATTGTCGGCATCGAGCCCAAGGACAATTTCCAGGGCTACGTGGACCGCAAACTCTACACCCACAACGCGGGCCACGCCGCCGCCGCCTACCTCGGCAATCTTAAAGGTTACACTTACATTTACGAGGCTATGCGGGACCCGGAAGTCGCCGCCACGGTGCGGGAGATTATGAACGAAACCGGCGAGGGACTCATCAAGAAGCACGGTCTGGACAGAGCGGAGCACATGGCGCACATCGACGACCTCATTGAGCGGTTCGGCAACGTGGCTCTGGCGGACACCGTGAAGAGAGTGGGAGGCGACCCTCTCCGCAAACTCCGCCACGAGGACAGACTTGTGGGCGGCGCGCTTCTTGCCCGGGAGTACGGCGTGTTCCCCAAGGCAATGTGCAAAGCCATAGCCGCCGCTCTCGTTTTCAATCCCGAGGGCGACCCCACCGCCGCTCAGGTACAGTCACTCATCGCCGAAAAGGGCGCCAAAGCCGCTTTTTGCGAGATAAGCGGTGTTGATGAGGGCGATCCCATCGTCGACGAAATCATGAAAAACTACAATAACATCAAATCATAGGAAGTAATGAAAGGACACGCTATGACACACGATTACAAAATGCGTAAAGAGATTCTTGAGCAGCCCGGTCTGATCAAAAATCTCGTCGACAATGAACTTGAGAACATCAAGTCCGTAGCCGCGGCGATTAAGGAGCGGAAAATCCGCCTCATCTCCTTCGTTGCCAGAGGCACCTCCGACCACGCGGCAATCTACGGCAAGTACATTCTGGAAATCTTCAACGGTTTCCCCTGCGCCTTCGCCGACCACTCCGCCTTCACCGTCTACGACTGCAAGCTGGACATGACCGACACTTTCGTTATCGGCATTTCCCAGTCCGGCGAGTCCACCGACGTTGTGGAGTATCTGCAGAAGGCCAAGAAGATGGGCGCCATGACCTGCGCCGTCACCAACGAGGAAGGCTCCTCCCTCACCAAGGGAGCCGACTTCACCGTCTATCTCCACGCCGGCAAGGAATACGCCGTGGCCGCCACAAAGACCTACACCACCTCTCTGGCGGTTATGTGGCTCCTCTCCTGCTGCATGTCCGAGGATTACGATCGGGTGAACACGCTCCTGAAGCAGGAAGAGTATATGAAGAAGGCTCTTGCTCTTGAGGATATGATTGCCGATAGAGCGGAACGGTACCGCTATATGACCTCAGGCACCACCGTGGGACGGGGTCTCAACTTCGCCACCGCCATGGAGTCCGGACTTAAGCTGGCGGAAGTGAACCACGTTGTTATGCGGGCCTATTCCGCCGCGGACCTTAAGCACGGCCCCATCTCCGCCATCAAGCCCGGCGACCCGGTGTTCCTGGTTGCTCCCACGGGCAAGGCTTTCGAGTGTATGCGGGAGTTGGCGGAAGACCTGACCGGCCGGGGCGCGGAGCTGATTGTTCTCAGCGACGACGACAAGCTGCTCTCCATGGCGGCTCTGCCCATTAAGATGGAGCACAACCCGGACGAGGCCATGACGCCTCTGTCCTACATCATTCCCAGCCAGCTCTTCTCCTATCATCTGGCGCTGGCTCACGGCTTCAATCCCGACGAGCCGGTGGGACTTACGAAAATCACTCTCACAAGATAAGGTAATAAAATGGCCGATAAAGAACGGATTCTGAAAACATTCAAAGATCTTATAAGCATAAACAGCCCCTCCCTGTCGGAGCGGAAGGTGGCGGACTACATCAAGGCCGCCCTCGCGCCCTTGGGCTTTGAGATAAGCGAGGACGATACGGGAGCGAAAATCGGCGGCTCCGCCGGCAACGTCACCGCCTTCCTCAAAGGCACCGTCGACGCCCAGCCGATTTTCTTCGGCTCCCACATGGACACCGTTGAACCCACGGAGGGAATCAACGTCATCATCGACGGCGATATCATCAAAACCGACGGGACAACCATCCTGGGCGCCGACGACAAGGCGGGTATAACCGAGATTCTGGAGGGAATGCGGATGCTCGTCGAGAGCGGCAAGCCCCACGGCGATATAAAGCTGGTCTTTGACGTGTCGGAAGAAACCGGACTTTTCGGCGTCCGCCACTACGATACCTCCGGACTTCGGGGATATTTCGGCTTTATCATGGATTCGGAGATACCCGCGGGCGCTTTCACCATGAACGCGCCCTCGGATGTCACCATCAACGTGGAAATCTTCGGTAAGGCCGCCCACGCGGGAATGTGCCCGGAAAAGGGCATCAGCGCTTTGGTGGCGGCGTCCAAGGCCATCGCCAAGATGAAACTGGGACGCCTGGACGAGGAAACCACCGCCAACGTGGGCACCGTAAGCGGCGGCAAGGCTCGGAACATCGTTCCCGACTACGTCACCATGCGGGCGGAAGCCAGAAGCCGGAACGAGGCGAAGCTCGAGGCCCAGCTGGACCACATGAAGTCCCTCTTCCGTGACGAAGCGGCGGCCATGGGCGCCGAGGCGAAGATTGAGCTTATAAGCGACTACAAGACCTTCGCCTTCGATAAGGACGCGGATATCGTGAAGTTCGCGGCGGCGGCTCTCAGGAAAATCGGCAAGGAACCGGTGTTCCAAAACGGCGGCGGCGGTTCCGACGCCAACATATTCAACGAAAAGGGCGTGCCCGCTCTGCTTATCGCCGCGGGCTACAACAACGCCCACACCCCCGAGGAGTATGTGTCAATCAGCGGCATGTGCGACTGCGCCGACTTCGTGGCGGCTCTGGCGGAGGCGTAAATGCTTCGGTCGGAGCGGGGCAAAGTCCTGACAATCGACTCGGTTCGGGGCGGGGCGGCGGAGATTACCGTCTACGTAAATGACGGTATCGCCAAGGCCATGGTCTACACCGAACTCACCGGCGGCGTGGAGCCCGGCGACGACGTTCTCCTCAATACCACCGCCGTGGGGAAGAAATTGGGCACCGGCGGCTACCACTATGTGATGGCCAACCTCTCAAAGCCCGCCTTTGACGCCGAGGAGACGGTGGGGCACATCGTGAAGTGCCGCTACACTCCGGTTCAGCACACGGTTTTGGCGGCGGAGGAAGAGGATTCTCCCCATCGGGGCATAGTTGAGAACTTCGAGAGTCTCAAGGGCTGCCCCGTGGTGGCGGGTCAACTCCACAGTCAGCTTGCCCCGGCGGCGGCGGCGGCGAAGCTTTTCGGCAAGAAGGTTTGCTACGTCATGACCGATACGGCGGCGCTGCCCATAGGCTTTTCCAAGCAGGTTTCCGCTCTCAAGGAAAACGGGTTTATCGACCTTACGATTACCTGCGGCCAATCTTTCGGTGGCGACCTTGAGACCGTGAACGTCTACACCGCTATGATTATGGGGGCGTCAATGGCGGACGCGGTGATTGTTATTCCCGGTCCCGGCAACGTGGGTACCGGTACGAAATACGGCTTCTCCTCAATAGAGCAGGGGAACATTCTGAACGCCGCGGCGCTTCTGGGCGGTACTCCCGTGGCGCTGCCCCGGGTGAGCTTCGCGGACAAACGCCCCAGGCATCAAGGGGTGAGCCACCACAGCGTCACCGCCCTTTCGGAAATAGCCAAACCCGGCTGCGTCGTGCCTCTGCCGGAGAGTTTAAGGGGACGCCTCGACCTGTCGAAGATTGAGCCGCTCCATAGGATTGAGTACATGCCGGACGGCGTTATCGCCGAGGCGGTAACGGCTCTGGCGGAAGCGGGGATAAAACTCCGCTCCATGGGCAGGGGCTACGGCGAGGACAGGGAACTTTTCGACACCGCGGCGGCGGCGGGTGTGTTCGCCGGACGTTATGGCTCGTAAGAAGAAGACCCCGGAGCAGATAAGTTACAACATGCGCCGGGTGCGGAACAGGGACTCAAAGATTGAGGTGGCGCTGCGGCTGGAGCTGTGGCACCGGGGACTTAGGTATCGCAAGAACGTGAAGCGCGTCACCGGCAAGCCGGACATAGCCTTCATGGGCGCCAAGGTGGCCGTCTTTGTTGACAGCGAGTTCTGGCACGGCTACGATTGGGAGAATCGGAAAAGCGACATCAAGTCCCGCCGGGAGTTTTGGATTCCCAAGATCGAGCGGAACATGGAACGGGACAGGGAAGTAAACGAAATTTTGACGGCCGAAGGTTGGCTCGTTTTGCGTTTTTGGGGAAAGGACATCAAAACCGACGTGTCATCCTGCGCCGATATTGTGGAGAAAGCTGTAATTAATGGCAAGATACAGAGCCGTTGACCTCTTCGCGGGGATAGGCGGAATACGACTGGGCTTTGAGGAAGCCTTCGGCACCGACATCGAGACGGTGTTCGCTTCAGAGTGGGACAGGTATGCCTTGCGGACCTACAAAGCCAACTTCCGAACCCCCCGGGAGATTGCCGGAGACATCACGGCTATACCCGAAAAGGATATCCCCCCCTTCGATATCTGTCTCGCCGGCTTCCCCTGTCAGGCCTTCAGCTTGGCGGGATTCCGCAAGGGCTTCAAGGACAACTTCAAGGGCCTCTGCCGGGGCACTCTCTTCATGGACGTGGCTCGGATATGCGAGTATCATTCCCCCAAAGTCATCTTCTGCGAGAACGTGAAGGGGCTTCACTTCCACGACCACGGCCGTACCTTTAAGATTATCACCGAAACCTTTAAGGAGCTGGGCTACACCGTCCATTGGAAACTCCTTAACAGCAAAAACTTCGGCGTGCCCCAGAACAGGGAGCGGGTGTATATCGCCGCTTTCCGAAACGACATCGACTCCTCCGGCTTTGAGTTTCCGGAATACACACGCAAGGGCAAGGTGCTGCGGGATATCATCGAGGAAGTGCCTGTGGACACACGATACTACCTCAGCGTGAACTATTTGGAGACCCTCCGGAAGCACAAAGCCCGGCACCGGGAGAAGGGCAACGGTTTCGGCTACGAGATTATATCCTGGGACGGGGTGGCCCACGCCATCGTCTGCGGCGGAATGGGCCGGGAGCGGAACCTCATATACGACCCCCGGCAAACCAGCTTCGTGCCCACATCACCCATTCGCAGCGCCGTGAACAGAGAGGGCATACGGCGCCTCACCCCCAGAGAATGCGCCAGACTGCAGGCCTTCCCGGACGATTTTGTTCTGAACCTGGCCGACGGGCATCTGTACCGTCAGCTGGGTAACAGCGTCACCGTCAGCGTTATCGCAGCGGCGGCCGAGAAGATTAAAGAAGTATTGGATAAGAATAGGTTTTAGGTTATCAGGTTATTAGGTTATCAGGTGTGGTGCCGCCTACGGCGGCGGATTATAGAACCGACACCGCAATGCTGGTTGGTGGAATCCGTCGTTGCCGACACATTCCTGATCCCTGACACCTGGCCCCTGATCCCTGAAAAACCCGACCAACGGTCGGATTTTTAAATTGTCGCCTCACGGGCGACCTTTCGTGTTTTAAAGGGGCGTATAATAGGGTTGTAATCGCCAAGGGGAGCGGTTGCGATGACCGAGGTCGAAGAAAAAACGAGGCGCTGAGGCGGCGCCCCGAAGAAAAGAAGAGATATAAACACGAAAGGACACAAAAAATGAGAAACAGAAACACGGAACTCGTATTCATCTTGGACCGCAGCGGTTCCATGGCCGGACTTGAGGAGGATACCATCGGAGGATTCAATTCCATGCTCCGCAAGAACAAAAATCTCCATGAGGGAGAAGCTATCGTCTCCACCGTACTCTTTGACAATGTGACGGAGATTCTCCATGACAGAGTGCCCGCGGACATGGTTCCCTATATGACCGACAGAGACTATTATGTTCGGGGCTGCACCGCTCTCTACGACGCCGTGGGCGGCGCCATCGACCACATCGCCGACATCCACCGCTATGCCCGTCCCGATGACGTGCCTCGGAACACTATGTTCGTGATTATGACCGACGGTATGGAGAATGCCAGCCGGTACTACAACCGCGCGCAGATAAAACGCATGATTGAGCATCAGCGGAATCGCTACGGTTGGGAGTTCGTCTTCATCAGCGCCAATATCGACGCGGGAGAGACGGCGGAGAGCATCGGTATCGGCAGGGATGACGCGGTGGACTATATTGCCGACAAGCAGGGTACGAGAATCGCCTACGAAGCCGCCACGTCGAGAGTTGAGGCGACCCGCATGGGCCGTCCGAGAGAGGACAGAACCTGGCGGAAGAAAATCGACCGGGACTACCGCACCCGGAGCAAAAAGTGACATCAAAAATCCCCGTCGGCAGCAAAGCCGGCGGGGATTAATCTCAAAGATTCTTATTTTTCCGTTTTCTTGATAATGGGGGCGAGTTTCTTGGCTACCGCCGCGTCGTCGCCGGTGAGTCTCACGTTCTTGTAGAGATACCAGGTCTCGGAGTGAGTGGCGCTTTCGCCGGGCATGAGGGTTTTCATGGCGCCCAGGGACTCAAGCTCCATAAAGCCGCCGTCGATGTAGACTTCGGTGTTGCTGCCGCTGTCGGCGTAGACCGCGTTCTTGTCGTAGGCGAAGCGTTTCACGAAGAGTCTGCTGTCCTTGTAGTAGGCGGCCCAGCCAAGGGTGTTGGTGACGCCTATTTTCTGAGGGCCGGGAATGGCGGAGTTGCTGGTGATTCTCACGTAGTTTCTGCCGATGGCGAATCCCGGGTGAGTGAGATCGGTAAATCCCCAGAGAACCATGGGCCGCACCGGGCGGATGTTCTCGTCGTGGGTCTGATAGGGCTCCTGAGGAATGACGGAAGTGCCGTCGGACTGCATAACGGTGAGGGCCCAGGGAGCCACCACCGCGGGAATGCCGTTCTCGTTGGTAATCTTGTGGTTTACGATGACTTCGCTGCCTTCGCTTGCGAGGGTGACGGAGGTCTGCTTCAGGAATCCGGCGGAGTCCTTGGCTTTGGCGGTGAAGGTGGCGGTGTTGTCCTTAATCTTTACGTCCAAGGGGTCGTTGTCCGGAGCGTAAGAGCCGTCGTACTCGGGAGCCAGCCAAAGTCTGTGGCCGCCGGGATTGTTCCAGACGCCGTCTTTCATGGTGGAGAGACCGCCGGAGACACCGAGGATATTTTCGCCGCCGACATAGCGGTAGCAGATAATCCGGGGACCGAAGTCCTTGGTCACAAAGACCTCGACGTCGCCGTTGGTGAGCTTCACGCAAGTGCCGCAGTCGTCGAACTTCTCGTTTGTGATTTTCACGTCGGCGAAAGAGGCCGCCGCGCAG
>JAGDDM010000187.1 GCA_017958015.1 Abditibacteriota bacterium
GAGTCCAGCATGACCTCCCCGTCAGTGGAGACGAGGTTGGCACGGAACACCGCGTCGGTGTCGGTCATGGGAATCCCGAGACTCGCCGCTTCGATGCTGCCGCGGCCGCTGTAATAGAGTTTGGGGTCGAAGCCCAAAATGCCCATGTTGGTGACGTCGCTGCCGGGCATCATGCCCTGGGGAGTGGTGAAGGCTTTGCCGATGATGCCTTGCGCCGCCAGTTTATCCATGTTGGGCTTATAGGCCACCTGCATGGGGGTTTTGCCGTCCAGAACCGGGTTCGGTTCGTCGGCCATGCCGTCGAAGATTATGAGGAAGTGTTTCATTTTTCCGCCTGTATTTTGATTTTAACGGGTTATCGGGTGACTTATCGATATCCCGATACCGAATACAACACTCATCCGCCCAAAGGGGGCGGATGAGATACATTTTTATTTAAGTTCGCGTCCCGCGAGGCGTTTATACGCTTCGCGATACTTGTCCGCGGTTTTGTCGATAATTTCCTGCGGAAGTTTGGGGCCGGGATAGGTCTTGTCCCAGTCCAGGGTGTTGAGATAGTCCCGCACGAACTGTTTGTCGAAGCTGGGTTGGCTCTTGCCGGGCTCGTAGATGTCCGCGTCCCAAAATCTGGAGGAGTCGGGGGTGAGAACTTCGTCGATGAGAATCATCTTGCCCTCGTACTCGCCGATCTCGAACTTGGTGTCGCTGATGATGATGCCCCGCTTGGCGGCGTATTCCCGGGCGTAGCCGTAGACCGCCAAACTTATGCGCTCCAACTCCTTGCCCACCTTGTCGCCCACGATTTCACAGGCTCTGGCGGCGGAGATGTTGATGTCGTGGCCCTCGCTCTCCTTGGTGGAGGGAGTGAACACGGGCTCGTCGAGCTTTTGGGACTCAACCATGTCCGTGGGAAGGGTGACTCCGTGGAGCACAACACTGTCGCCGTCGGCGTTCTTCACCAGTTCCTTGTAGTCGCTCCAAGCGGAACCGGCCAGATAGCCCCGAACGATGCACTCAATCTGAACGGGCTTTGCTTTCTTGGTGATGATGGAGCGGCCGTCAAGCATTTCCCGATAGCTCTCGGCATCGGCAACGCCGCAGGCGGCGATTTTTTTGATGATTTCGTCGGTGTCGGCGGTGATTATGTGGTTGTCCACCACGTCCTTTGTTTGGTCGAACCAAAACAGGGACATCTGAGTGAGCACCTTTCCCTTGTCCGGAATGCCGTCGGGGAGAATGACGTCAAAGGCGGAAAGCCGGTCGGTGGCAATCATGAGCAGGCTGTCGCCCAGGTCGTAGATGTCTCTGACCTTGCCCCGGGAGTGCTTTTTGAGTCCTTTTATGTCGGTGGATGTTACTATCATTACTTAAGCCCCATTTCCTCCGCCACGGCATCGATGCTGTTGGGCAGTTCGATGAAGGGGTCGCAAATCTTAATGGCTCTCTGGGGGTCCTTGAGACCGTGGCCCGTGAGGATGCAAACCACGTCGCTCTTTTCGGTGAAGAAGCCTTCCTTGGCTTTCTTGATGACGCCGGCAACGCTGGCGGCGGAAGCGGGTTCGCAGAACACGCCTTCGGTGGCGGCCAGGAGCTTCTGGGCTTCGGTGATTTCCTCGTCGGTGACCTTCTCGATAAGACCGCCGGACTCGTCTCTGGCGGCTTCGGCGCGCTTCCAGCTGGCGGGGTTGCCGATGCGGATGGCGGTGGCGATGGTCTCCGGGAACTCGATGGGGTGGCCCTCAACTATGGGAGCGGAGCCCGCGGCCTGGAATCCCAGCATCTTCGGCAGAGCGTCGATCTTGCCCGCCTCTTTGTAGGCCTTGTAGCCCGCCCAGTAGGCGGTGATGTTGCCCGCGTTGCCCACGGGAATGGCGTGGTAAACGGGAGCGTGGCCCAGGTCGTCGCAAATCTCGAAAGCGCCGGTCTTCTGACCCTCAATGCGGAAGGGGTTCAGGGAGTTCACGAGGGTGATGGGGTAGTTTTCGGTGATGCCCTTAACGATATTCAAAGCGTCGTCGAAGTTGCCGTCGATGGCGATGACTTTGGCGCCGTGCATCATGGACTGGCTGACTTTGCCCAGGGCGACCTCTCCCTTGGGGAGAATTACGGCGCAGACAAGGCCCGCTCTGGCGGAGTAGGCGGCGGCGGAGGCGGCGGTGTTGCCGGTGGAGGCGCAGATGGTGGCCTTGCTGCCGGCTTCGACGGCCTTGGAGATGGCCATTGTCATGCCTCTGTCTTTGAAACTGCCCGTGGGGTTCATACCCTCGAACTTGACGTAAACCGTGAGCTTGTCGCTTATTTTGGCGGAGAGCCGGGGAAGCTTCACGAGGGGAGTGTAGCCTTCGTAGAGGGAGACTACGGGAGTGTTCTCGTCCATGGGAAGATACTCGCGGTATCTTTCGATGAGCGGCATTCTTTTGAATCGGGACATATGAAAACCTTCTTGTGAGTTTTGTTAAATCTTATTCCGCCACGCGGATTCTGCTTGCTACCTTGCTGTCGAAACTCTGGGCTCCGATTTCCGCCAGGGCTTTGATAACGTCGTTTTCCTTGGCTTCGTGGGTGAGGAGAACAATCTCCGCCTTGCCGCCATCGAGAGGACACTGGGTGACCGCCTCAATGCTGATGTTGTTGGCGGCGGTTATGCCCGTGATGGAGGACAGGACGCCGGGGTTGTCCTCGGCGATAATGCGGATGTAGTTCTTGCAGACGATGGCGTCGGCGCCCAGCATCTTCCGGCTGTCGGCGCAGGTGTAGGGAACTCTGGTGTTGCAGTCGTTCATTATGTTGTGGGCTATATCCATAACGTCGCCCACAACCGCGGCGCCGGCGGCGAGGGAACCCGCTCCGGGACCGTAGAACATAACCTCGCCCACGCCCAGAGCCTTCACGTAGATGGCGTTGAACACGTCGTCCACGCTCGCCAGCGGGTGCTTGGCGGGCAGGAAAGCGGGGTGAACCCGAAGGAGCATGTCCTCGCCCTTAAGGGTGGCCATGGCAACAAGTTTCACCACGTAACCCAGCTTCTTGGCGTAGGATATATCTTCGGATGTAATCTCGGTGATGCCCTCGCGGATGACCTTGGTGACGTCCACGGTGGAGTTGAAAGCGAGGGAGCCGAGAATGGAAATCTTGTATGCGGAGTCGAAACCCTCAACGTCGGCGGTGGGGTTGGCTTCGGCGTAGCCCTTGGCCTGGGCGTCCGGCAGCACCTCGGCGTAACCGAGACCTTCGCCCGCCATGCGGGTGAGGATGTAGTTTGTGGTGCCGTTGACGATACCGGCGATGTCCACAATCTTGTCGCCGGAGAGGCAGACCTTCATGGGGCGGATGACTGGGATGCCGCCGCCAACCGCGGCCTCGAACATGAGGTCAACGCCGTTCTTTTCCGCCAGGGGCAGAAGCTCCGCGCCGTGCTTGGCGATGAGTTCCTTGTTGGCGGTGACAACGTTCTTGCCGTTCTCAAGGGCCTTGCGGATGAAGTCGCCGGCGGGCTTTACACCGCCGATTGTCTCGATGACGATGTCGATATCCGGGTCTGTGAGCACTTCGTTCGCGTCGGTGGTGAGGACGGATTTGTCGACGGCGACTCCTCTGTCGGTGGTGATGTCCAGGTCGGCGATGCGCTTAACCTTGACGGGGACGCCCACTTTGCGGGCTATGGAGTCGGCTCTGTCGGTGAGAATGGAGATGGCTCCGCTGCCCACGATGCCGAAGCCGATGAGACCTACGTTAACGGACTGTTTCATGTGTCACCTCAAACTCTCACGCGCATAATGACGTCGCCGGCCTGCAGAAGGTCGCCGTCCTTGGCGACAATCTCGATGACTTCGCCGGCCACTTCGCTGGGACTGGGGCTGAAGACTTTCATGGCCTCGATGAGACCGATGTCGTCGCCCACGGCAATGCGGTCGTGGACCTGAACGAAGGGCGGAGCGTCCGGGGTGGCCCGGGAGTAGAACACACCGACGATGGGGGCGGTGATGTTCACAACGGACTCGTCCTTGGGCGGAGTTGTGGGGTAAACCGGGGTGGCGCCGGTGTTCGGCGGAGCCGCGGGGGCCGCAGCCGGGGTGGCAACCGCGCTGTATTCCGGGAGGAAGGGACCGGTGGCCACGTAGGGCTGAGGCGCCGTCTGATAGAACGGGAATCTGATGGGCTCGGGCTCGGTGAAGGGCTCGTGGCCTCTTATGGTAATTTCCAAATCGTCTTCGGTGACCGTGAGTTCCTCGAGGTCGTACTCGTCGGCGAGGGACACCAGTCTCTCAACGATTGCGGGGTTGATTTCGAAATGTTTAAGGTCTGTTTTCATGGGGATTCTCCCTGTTCCGTTACCGTAAATTATCGATAACTTATTCCGATACATTATACCGGTTTATAAGTCGATTGTCAAAGCGGAAAAGAATAAAAAATCGGTTGACGTATAAGCGATTGTGTGCTAAAATTCTATATAAGGAGATGTAAGTGTTTTTATTCGGATAATAAGGAACGAAAAAAGCGTTTTCCTGTCCGCTCCGACATCGGATTGTATGCCGAAATCGCAATAGGGTTTTACGATCCGCTGCCGCCGGCGTCCGCGAAAAACACGCCCGTTTCCGATACAATATTATATACGGAGGTTCCGAAAATGCTTGTTAACGTTAAAGGCAAGAACATCGAGATCACCAACGCCATCAGAAAGCACACCGAGAAAAAGGTGGAGAAGCTTGAGAAGTACTTCAAGGAAATCAAATCCGCGGTAGTCAATCTCAAAGTCGAGGGCAGTAAGCACATTGCCGAAGTCCAGCTGGAAGGCGACGGAATCACCATTCGCGGCGAGGAAAGACGCGCCACAGATATGTACGGAGCCATTGACCTCGTGGTCGACAAGCTCGAAACGAGAGTCAAGAAGTTCAAAGACAGACGCTTCGGCAGAGGCGTTGAGAAGGGCCCCAAGGAAAAGGAATCCTTCAGAGCCGCCCAGACGGAGGCCGTGGAGGTTCAGGTGGAGGAGGACTTCCCCCACATCGTCAAGACAAAGCGTTTTAACCTGAAGCCCATGACCCCGGACGAAGCCACCATGGAAATGGAGCTTATTCACCACGATTTCTTCGCTTTCATCAACGCCGAAACCGGCGTAATGAACGTCGTCTACAAGAGAGAAGACGGCAACTACGGCCTTATCGAGCCTATCTGAATCGTTAATTAACGGCGCCTTCGGGCGCCGAAGGGAGAATACATCAAATGATTGTTACCACCAAAGAACTGTTCGCGCAGGCGTACAAGAACTACGCCATCGGCGCGTACAACATCAACAACGCCGAGCAGACCATGGGTCTGTTTAAGGGCAACATGGACTCCAAAGCCCCGTTCATCATCCAGATTTCCAAGGGCGCCAGAAAGTACACCGACAAGCTCATGCTTGAGGGTATGATCAGAGCCGCCGACGAAATCTTCCCCGACGCGGTTTTTGCCGTCCATCTGGACCACGGCGATGAGCAGACCTGCTACGACTGCATCGATTCCGGATTCTATTCCTCCGTTATGATCGATGCCAGCTCTCTGCCCTTCGAAGAGAATATCGCCACCACCAAGCGCGTTGTTGAGGCCGCCCACGCCAAGGGCCTCGTTGTGGAAGCCGAGCTGGGACAGCTGGGCGGAGTTGAGGAAGACGTCAAGGTGGACGAAGACAAGGCCCACCTCACCGATCCCGCTCAGGCCGCCGAGTTTATCGAGCGCAGCGGCTGCGATTCCCTGGCCTGCGCTATCGGCACCAGCCACGGCGCGTTCAAGTTCTCCGGTTCTCAGGGTCTCCACTTTGAGGTGGTCGAAGCTATCCAGAAGCTGGTCCCCGGCTTCCCGCTTGTTCTCCACGGCTCCTCCTCCGTTCCCCAGGAAGAGGTTGAGAGAATCAACGCCGCCGGCGGCAGCCTCAAGGGCGCCAAGGGCGTTGACGCCACCCAGTACCTCCCCGCCGCCAAGTTGGGCGTCTGCAAGATTAACATCGACACCGACGGCAGACTGGTCTGGACCAGAGTCCACAGAGAGTATATGAAGGAACATCCCGAAGTTTTCGACTTCAGACCCATGGGTAAGGTCTTCATCGAGGAATACGCCAAGTTCATCGCTTCCCGCAACGAACTCCTCGGCTCCGCCGGACACCTGGACGAAGTAAGAGAAGCCCTCAAGAAGTAAGTTCTTTCTTACAACATTAAAGCCTCCCTTTCGGGAGGCTTTTTTTTGCGCCGCTTATTTCACTTTTCTGTATGTCCACACGCCGGAGGCGGTGCCGGTGCGGGTGCATCTGATGCCGGTGTTCATGAGGACCTTGCCTGTGTACATGGCGGAGGCGGCATCCCAATTGTCCACCAGGTAGCGGGCGCTCTGGTCGAGGCCCTTAAACTTGACGGTGTACGTGTTGCCCGCGGCGACCTCCCGGCGGAAGATTTGTACAATACCTTCGCCAAGGTCCGGGCGGTTGAACTGCCATGCCATCCAACCGTTCTCTCCGCCGGAGATGGGGTAGTAGTCGCCCCGGAACAGGTGTTGAACGGACCTGAACAGTTCCAGCTGCACGGGGGCGAATTGCCAGGTGTAGCTTGAGTTGTAGTAGTCGAACATGCTGTTCCAAAACGATCCCAAACTGCTGCGGAAGTAATACTTGTCCTCCCGGATATTTCCGCCGCCGGTGATGGGCAGGTAGTACGACATTCCGTAGGTACAGTTTTGGTTTCCCTCGGCGCTCCAGCCGTATTCGTAGTCGCTGCGCCAGAGGGCGATTGTCCGCCGCGCCGCCTCAAAGTCCAGCCTGGCTCCCAGGGTGTCAAGGAGGATGTTCGGGTGCCGCTCGTAGAGGTAATCCCACAGCTCGTAGAGGCCGGTGATGTGCTTAATCTCGTTGATGCCCCGCCTGTCCGCCGGTTCGTTCGCGTTCCACCACTTGCGGAAGTCCCCGGGTCCCACGTCGAAGCCCAGGGCGTCGCATCCGGTGGAGGTAATTACGTTGTCCATGGTCTCCTTCGCCCAAGCCAAAGCGTTGGGGTTGCCCGGATTCAGGAAGTTGCCGAGGTTGCCTTCAACCTTGGGGTAGAAGAAGCTTTGCGGATTTTGAGTGTAGGCGTCGCTTGTGTCCACCGCCGACTCCGGCGCCACCCACAGCCGCAGTTTCATGCCGTTTTCATGCAGGCGGTTCGACACCGGTTTCATGCCCCGGGGGAACCGGGTGGGGTCGGCGTACCAGTTGCCCAGCTCGCTCCAGTGGCCGCACTTATACCAGCCCGCGTCGATCCACCACTGATCCGGTACGTAGCCGCCGGTGAGCATATTGTTTATGCCCAGGAGCATGTTCTCCTCCGTCTCGCCGCCCATAACGACGTTGATGGCGGCGTTGGGGTCGTAGAGGTAGGGCGAGGCGCTCGCGGAGGGATCGATATCCGCGCCGTGGGGCGTGCAGTGGTTCAGCATGAGACGCCGGAAAGCGTTGTGCCCCTCGTCCCGGTCGCCGCTCCAAAAGAGGGTGATGACGGCGGGTGTGCGGACTTCCTCGCCGGGCTTTAGGTAAAAATGACACTGTTCCTGCCCGGCCTTCATAACCGCTTTGCCCCGGGCGGCGGCGAAGGAGGCTTTCCAGGAGCCGCTCCAGCCCACTGCGGTGATAATGCCGGAGGTGGGGAATATCAAATCGAAGTAGGGCATCACATCGAAAGCGGATCTGCCGTTGCCGGGAACGAACACCGCCGGTTCGGAGGTGAGGTCGGAGATGTTGGGCATGTATTCGTTGATGTCGCCGCCCTCCACGTTGCCCACGGAGGTCATGAGTTTGGCGCTTGCCGCGGCGGCCTCGAAGTCCAGGGGCAGAATGTTCTCGATTATCGGCGTTTTCGCCTGCGATGTGTTTTTGAAGTACATGCACCACTCGATTGCCGGGGATATGTCGTAGCGGGTGGCTTTCACGGTGAGTTGAAGTCCCGTGGCAGGGTCCGTGAATACGTTTTCGTAAACCTTGCCGTCCTCGGTGGACGTTACGGAGCGTGTTCGGTTCCAGGTTGACAGAAACTCGTCGGAGGAGGCGCCGTCGTAGGTGAAGGAGAACGCTTTTCGGCTCATGGCGCTGAAGGCGGACTCGGCCACGGCGGCGGCTGTTCGGTGGTCCGACTTTTCGCCGCTCCGCGTCACCAGGTCCGCATCGGATGTGGGCATGACGGTGTTGTCGTAAACTCCGCCTGTGACGGATACGAAGTCGCCCACGCTAAGGGTGTGGGTGATGGGGGTCACCTGTTTCGACAGATCTATCACGGCGGAGCCGGAGCCGTCGTCGATGGTGGCGGAAACCTCATCGCTCGCGGTGACTTTGCCCCAAAGCCTGACGCAGATGTCGGTGAGAGCGGCGGAAGCGCCGATTTTTGTTCCCAGAGGCGACACCGTATCGGTGCCGGCGGCGGTGAAACTCTTTACGGTGAGGAGAGTTTCGCCGGTGGGCAGTGTGGATTTTACCGCCTTTATGTCCCGTAAAATGTCTCCTCGTTTAACGTTGACGCCGACTCCCCGAAAGCCCCGGGTTCTGTCCCGGTTCTGAAGAAAAAAGGTGTTGTCCGAGAGGGCCTCCGAGTCGGA
>JAGDDM010000188.1 GCA_017958015.1 Abditibacteriota bacterium
ATTTTCGGAGGTTTCCATGAAACGAATACTCTTGCTCCTCGCCCTCGCGGCACTCTGCGTCCCCGCCCACAGCCGGGACTTCTCCTTCACCTACAACGGCCTGCCCTCCAGCACCGTTATCTCCGGCTGGAACAAAACCACAAACAGGGCCGTTGACGGGACGAAAACCACGGTCACAACAAGGTACACCCAGTCCCTGACGGGCATTCAGCTCATCCACGCCGTCACCACATACTCCGATTTCCCCGGCACCGAGTATTCCACCATGAAAATAAGAAATACCGGCACCGGCAGATCGAGTATTTTCGCCAACGTCATGCCCCTGTCCCAGCGGTTCACTCTCCCCGCGAGCGGCGACATGGTTCTCGATTACGCCAACGGCAGCCACGAGAGCATATACGACTTTATGCCCCAATACAAGACTCTGGACAACCAAACCTTCACCCTTGAGTCCTTCGGCGGCCGCTCCTCCGACGGCGTTATGCCCTTCATGCGGGTCCGCAAGCCCGACGGCAGCGGCGTTGCTATCGCCGTGGGCTGGTCCGGCCATTGGAAAGGCAATATAACCAAGGTTTCCGCCACGGAGCTTGACCTCAACTTCGGCCAGGGCAGCACCAACTTCCTCCTCTACGGCGGCGAGGAAGTGACCTGTCCCTCCATGCTCACCATGGAGATAACCCCCGAAAAAGCGGCCCAACTCAACGGCGCCACCGCCTCCGACGACTCGGAGTTCCTTATTCAGAACGAGATGCGGGCTTTCCTGCTCAAATACTTCACCCCCAAAGACGACAGCGGCGAGACGGTAACTCCGCCCCTCTGTTGCGCCGACGCCATCGGCTTCGAGACCCAGAACGCCGCCCGGCACATCAACAACATCGAAAAACTCAACAGCTACGGCATCGACTACGATTACTACTTCATAGACACCGGTTGGTACGAGGGTTCCGGCTCCAACTGGGCTCTCTACGTGGGCAACTATTCCTTTGACGGAGTCCGCTACCCCAGCGGCGTTCGGCCCATCTCCGACGCCGCCGCCAGCCACGGCAAGGGCTTTTTGCTGTGGTTCGAGCCGGAACGGGTCATGCCCAACACGGAAGTCTACAACGAGCACTACAACTGGCTGATCACTCCTCCCGCCCGGAGCAAGATACCCTCCGGCTATCAGTATATGTTCGACTCCCAGTTCTGCCTCTTTAATCTGGGCAACGACGAGGCCCGAACCTGGATGCGGAACAAGATAGGCACCATGATTACCGAGGGCGGCATCGACATCTTCCGCACCGACTTCAACATGTATCCCCAGTGGTATTGGGAAAAGCAGGACGGCTCCACCAGAATCGGTATAACGGAGATGAAGTACATCGCCGGTCTCTACGATTTCTGGGACGGTCTCCGGGCCGACCACCCGGGTCTTATCATCGACAACTGCGCTTCCGGCGGCAGAAGAATCGACATCGAAACCATATCCCGCTCCTTCGCATTGTGGCGCAGCGACAACTGCTGGATAGCCTCCGCCACCCAGTGCCACAACTGGGGTCTCAACCGCTGGATTCCCCTCACCGGCAACGGCGCCGCGGTCTGCACCGTCTACGACTCCCGCAGCGGCTACGGAGCCCACTACAGCTACGCCCTGGACTGGAACTACGCCGACAGCACCCAGATGGGCATCGTAAAATCCACTTTCCGAGAGCTGAAGGCCACCCAAAAATACTACGGCGGCGACTACTTCCCCCTGACGGACTACTCCCAGGACAGCAACGTGTGGATGGCATGGCAGTTCCACCTGAGAGACGAGGGCGAGGGTCTCGTTATGGCCTTCCGGAGAGAGGACAACACGGAAGAATCCAAACTCCTGAAGCTCCACGGCCTGAACCCGAACTCCTACTACGAAATCACCTGCGTTGACGACGCCTCCGCCCACAGAATCTACACCGGCGCCCAGCTGTCGGAAATCGGCGTCCGATTCAAATTGGACAAAAAAGACTCCTCGTATATAACATACAAAGAAACCACCATGGACGACTTCGACGTTCCCGTGGAGGAATACACCGCCCTGGTGGACCTCTACAACGCCACCGACGGCGACAACTGGACCAAAAACGACAACTGGCTCTCCTCCACCGTGGGCAGTTGGTACGGCGTCACCGTCCAGAACGGCCACGTCACCAAGGTCGCCTTGACCGCAAACAATCTGGTGGGCTACGTCCCGGACAGCTTCACGAATCTCACGGCGATTATGTCCGTTGTTCTCAACAAGAACAACCTTACCTCCGTGCCCGCGGATTTCTCCGGCCTAGCATCCCTCCGGACGTTCAATATGGGCGGCAACGCTCTGACCGACATTCCCGCCGGCGTGGCGGCCGCAAGTCCCTCCTACGGCTACAACGCTATTCCCACGAGCATCCTTGAGGCGGCGGGCTGCGGCAGTCAGTTCACCACCCAAACGGTGGCCCCCACGAACCTGAAAGCCGGCGTCTCCGGCGACACAATCTCCGCCACCTGGACGAAAATCCGCTACACAAGCGGCGGCGGCGGTTACCAATTGGGCGTGCTTAAGGACGGCACCTTAGAATACGGAAACACCACCTCCAACAAAACAGCGCAGGCGGCAACCGTGAATCACTACGTTGACGCGGCCACGGCCCTGGTTATCCGCACCAAGACAAACGCCACCACCGCCAACCCCTACATAATATATTCCGACCCCTCCGCCCCTCTGCTGCCCCTCACCGGCAAGGTTAAGGACGCAAACACCGGCGTCCCCGCGAAAGGCGTCTCCGTGACAATCGACGGCGTCACCTCCGTCACGGACAGAACCGGAACCTATTACATCTACCTGCCCGACGGCACATACACCGCCTCGGTGTCGGGCCCCGGCTGCGCCCCGGTCACCGTTGAAGTGACCGTCTCCGGCGGCGGAACCCACGACTTCCTGACGGAGGTAACTTCCGCCACATACTACGTTGACGACACAAACGGAAGCGACGATAACGACGGCAGCGCGGAACATCCCTTCAAGACAATCTCCGCCGCGGACCGCAAAGGCATCCTCGCCCCCGGCGACAAGGTTATCGTCCGAGCCGGCACATACGACATCGACGCCGTGGGACGCAACTGTCCGGAGCACATTATCAACTGCTACGGCACCGCGGAAGCTCCCATCACATACCTGGCGGAGGGCGATGTGTACGTGCGGAACGTCAGCGACCCCGGCGACAGAAGCCGCCACAGCGCCTGCGCAATGGCCGTGGCCACCGATTACATCATCTTCGACGGCTTCGACTTCTCCGGCGGCACCGTTTGCTTCAAGGTTGACAACGCCGTGGGCGTTGTGGCCCGAAACTGCAAAATGCACGACACGGACTACACCACCGCAATATTCCCCTCCGGCGCCGGCATCTACATCGAGGGCGGACCGGAAGCCTGCGCGATAATCGAAAACTGCGAAATATACAACATCGGCAACGAGTTCACAGGCAACTACCCCTGCGGCTACTACAACATGGTGGGCTACTGGTACGAGTCCTACACGCCCTCCACTCTCCGGAACTGCTATATCCACGACGTTCGGGGCATGGGATTCTTCGCCAGAGGCGGCGACTCCATGGAGAAGTGCTACAACAACACCTTCGTGAACTGCTCCACCGCCATCACGACCCACCCCGGCGACAAAGTGGGCGGCAGCGCGGATGTGCGAAACAACATCATAAGCGACTGCGCCATCGGCATGGCCAATCCGGGCGTGTCCCTGGTGAACTCAAACAACATCATCTTCAACACCGCAACGGCTTTCACCGCCGGCGCCGTTGAGGGCGACAACACCTACTACGACAACCCGCTGTTCACCGCCGCTCCCGAAATCAGCGACGAGTCCCCGGCGGTAAACAAGGGCATTGACGTGGGTCTGCCCTACTTCGGCATCGCCCCGGACATCGGCTGCCGCGAAACCGACGTAATATCAACCGTTTTCGCCACCGTCAGAGGCACAGTCACCGAAAACGGAGAGGCCGCCCCCGGCGTCACCGTGCATATCGGCGACCTGGAAACCGTCACCGGCACCGACGGAACCTACTCCCTCACCGTAAGACGGGGCGCCTACCATGTGTCCGCCGACTCCTCCGACAACCGGGAAGTCAGCGATCCCTACGACATAACCCTTGTGGGCGGCGACGAAGCGGTGTGCGACTTCACCCTCACCTACAACCCCAAAACATACTACGTCTCCGTCACCGGCGACGACACAAAGGACGGCCTCACCCCCGCCACCGCCTGGAAGAACATCAACCGGGGCGACCGGACCCAAAGCCTTTACCCCGGCGACACGGTCATCGTCCTGGCGGGCACATACACCGGCGACACCATGGAAATGACCGGCTACTACGAACCCCGCTACGGCTACCGGCTCATTCAGTGCGCCGGCCGAGAGGGCAAACCCATCACATACAAAGCCCAAGGCGAAGTCACCGTAATCAACACCCTCTGCGACGCCGCCGCCTCCGTAAGCAAGTGCATCAGCGTCTGCGCCGAGTGGATTGTGCTTGACGGCTTCAAACTCACCGGCGCCTGCTGCGGCGTGGGAATCGACTATCGGGGCGCCAACGCCGTGATAGAGAACTGCGAGTTTTACGACTTCACTCCCACCGATATAATCTGGCCCCAGTCCGCCGGCGTCTACATCGACCCCACCTCCGCCGCGGAGGCCCACGCCACCATCGAGGTGCGGAACAACGTCTTCAGAGACATGCCGAACCTGGGCGGCTGGAGCTACGCCGTGTATAACATGCTGGGCTACTGGGCAAGCGACACCAATATCAGCGTGAACGCCCACCACAACCTCATCATGAACATCGCCGGCGCGGGCATCTGCTCCAGAGGCGGCAACACAAGCGACACCTTCTATAACAACACGGTCATCAACTGCCGCCAGGGCGTGGCCGTATGCCAAGGCGACAAAGTGGGCGGCTCCTGCGACGCCAAAAACAACATCTTCGTGGGCACCTCTCTCTGCGTTGTGGGCGCGGAACCGAACTGCACCGTCACCGACGACAACAACCTTGTTTGGAACACGGAAAACAACACCTGCAACGGCAACTTCATCTACGCCGACCCGCTCCTGGGTGACGACTACTATCCCACCGAAGGCTCGCCCGCCATCGACGCCGGCCTCAACCTGGGCTTCGCTTTCATCGGCGCCGCTCCCGATATGGGCGCCTACGAATACGAACCGGCGAACTACACCGAAGTCGGATCCATCGACGAAATCGAGAGCGCGGAGAACGGCTCCTATGTTGAGACAACCTTCGACCTCATCGCCGCCGCGGTGTTCCCGGACAACACGGTCTACGCCTGCCGAAGCGACAGACTGCGGGGCGTGAAGTTTACAAACCTCACCGGCGCGGTGCCCGGCGACAGACTCAAAGTCAAGGGCAAAGTCCGCTCCGACAGCAACGGTAAATACATCGAGGTTCGGGAGATAGTCTCCAAAACCGCCGGCGACGCCCCCAAGGCGCTGGCCCTCACCAACACATCCCTGGACACCAACGTCCTCGTACGGGTCTGGGGCACGGTGGTATCCCGGTCCGCCGGAATCTTGGTCATCAAGAACGGAGAAACAACGATTAACCTCCTGACAAACGCCGACGTGGCGGTAGGCGAGTTCGTCTACGCCACCGGCGCCGCCACAAAGAGCGGAGTGAGAGTAATCGAAATCCTATAATAAATCGGCGAAAAATAAAAAGTCGGTTTCACCTGAAAACAGCAAGTTAACGTTGCAACTTTTGTGATTTTTTCAATATTTGCCACGTTAACTTGCGTTTTTTGGGCTTTTCGGCTATGACGCCTCCCCCAAGCGAAAACCCGGTTTTGTACAAAATATTTTTCGTTAAAAAAAACCTCCCGAAGGAGGTTTTTTTGTTATACTTATTGATTCAATGTTCCGCTCCGCGGACAAATACGGCAACTCACATCACGGTGTCGGGTTTATAATCCGTCGCCGACAGGCGACACCGCCACGCGCAAGCGAAGCGAGGCGCACATCACTTGCCGAAGGCAAACATCACATCGCAAAGCGATACATCACCCGCCCGCAAGGGCGGACATCACTGTCTCAGAGTACCTTGTCAAGGTACTTTGAGACCTGCTCGGCCCACATTTCGCCGTGGGCTTTGAGACCCTTGGGTCCGAAGTGGATGCCGTCTCCCGGCGGGTTGTCGTCTCTGTACTCCGCCTTGAGCACGTCGGTGTCCGGTCCCTGAAGTGCGGCGCCCATATCCCAGAGTTTCTGGTGGGCTGCCCGGACCTTGGGCCAGCTCTCGTGGCTCTTGTTCCAATAGGACACTTTGGCAATCATCCAGGGGAAGTACCAGCCCGCGTCCCGAACGGAGGACTTGATTGTTCTGTTCATGAGCTCCACGTAGACGTCGGTGTCCATGTTGGCATCGTTCTCGCCCTGATGCCAGAGCACC
>JAGDDM010000023.1 GCA_017958015.1 Abditibacteriota bacterium
CGGGACGTGTATCAGCGCATCTGGGACGAGGGTATCGCCCTTCAGGGTCCGGACACGGACACCCTCACCGGCGACTACCGGGACATGAACGGCGAGGGAATACACCTGTCGCCCAAGGGACTCAAAAAACACGGGGAAATGTGGGCGGAAGTCGTTTCGGAGTATTTGGACGAGGTTTTATGAGATTATCGGATTTCGGGTAATGCGCCGCGTAAAACCCGAAACCCGATATGATAAAAAAAGGAAACGGTCATGAAATTACTTGCCTTTTTGATTCTTCTTTTCGCGGGGGCGTCATCCCTTTCCGCCGCCGTTACGAAAAACGATGACGGTTACACCGCCTCTTTCGCCGACGGCGCCGTGAAAATAGGCGCCGACGGGAGTATCGTATCTTTCAAAATAGGGGGCGCATACTTCTTCGAGGGCTACGAGGACTGTCCTCCCGGCTTTTTCGGTCCCGCGGATATGATGGTTTTCGGTCAGTACGGCTCCGCCCGTCCGGTGACGGCCAAGCCCTATAAGGCGAAGAAGATTTCCGTCGTCGGCGATAGGGTGACGGCCCTATTCGACGAGGGCGAGGTTGTCTACGACTTCGCCGGGGGCAAAATGAAGGTGTCGATTACATCCGGCAAGGACGTTTTCTACTATCTGCACCTCAGGCAGGGAGGCCTCATCCGCACGCCGGACATGTGTATGCGGGAGAGCCGCTATCCGGTGAACAACTTCAACAAGGCGGCCCTGTTTTTGGGCGGCACCCACAACGCTCTTTTGGAGTTTCCGGTTATGGGCTGGGAGTTCGCTCTCGCCAAACCCGGCGCGCCCCTGACGGTGACTCCGAGAGTGAGCACCGACACGGACAAAAAGGCCTACACCCGCCGCACAGTCTCCGCGGACAACCGCCGGGAGAAGATAAACGTCTACTCGCCCATGGACTATCAGGTGTTCCAGCGGGACTGCCGTGAAAGCGGCGTCGCGCGCCTCTCCGGCGACGCGGACGGATATGACATCGTGCGCGTTAAGATTGCCGGAAAGACTTTCGATATTCCGGTAAACAAATCCACCGGCGGATTTTACAAAGAGGTCCGCCTCCCCGCCGGCGGCTGGTATCAAGCGGAGTTCTCGACGAAGGATTTCCGTACCACCGTCAACCACGTGGGTGTGGGTGAAGTGTTTGTGGGCGCCGGTCAGTCCAACTCCACCTCCAGCGGCGATTTCCAGATGAAGCAGACCTCCGGCATGGTCTCCGCCTTCGAGGGTTCCTATTGGCAGCTCTGCAATGACCCGGTGATGGGGGCTCAGGACGAGTGCGGCGGCGGCAGCTACTACCCTGTTTTCGGCGATGAGCTGTATAAGCGGTACAAAGTCCCCGTGGGCATCGTCTCCACCGGCTTCGGCGGCAGCAGAATCGAGCAGTGGGAACCCGGCGCGGACCTCAGCGTCATGTTCTGGCCGGAGCGGGGCAGAATGTACGACCTGATGATGAAGAAAATCCTTTGGCTGGGTCCCGGCGGCTTCAGAGCACTTCTGTGGCACCAAGGTGAGGCGGACGCCTACAACGACCCGGCGGTGTGCTACCGCAAAATGGTGAAACTCATTCAGACCTCCACCGAGGACGCCGGTTGGTTCTTCCCATGGTTCGTGGCCAAGGCTTCCTACCACAACCCGGATTTGCCCATCCACGAGAGCATCCGCTCCGTGCACCAAAAACTCTGGGACAACGGCATAGCCCTTCCCGGCCCGGACACCGACGTTCTCACCGGCGATAATCGGGATATGGACGGTCTGGGTGTTCATATGTCTCCCAAGGGACTGACGGCCCACGGAAAGATGTGGGCGGAGCGCGTTTCGGAGTATCTTGATAAGGTACTCTAACAAAAAATTGTGTGTTTCGGAAAGCGTGTTGTCTTTATCGGACACGCGAGTGATGTCCGCTCCTTCGGAGCGGGTGATGTATCGCTTCGCGATGTGAAGTTTGCCTTCGGCAAGTGATGTGCGCTTCGCTCCGCTTGCGCGTGGCGGTGTTCGCTTCGCGAACGGATTATAAAATTAACATTGCAATGTGAGTTACTAACCCCTAACCCCTAAAACCTAACCCCTGACACAAAAAAATCCGCTCCGAAGAGCGGATTTTTTGTGTTGAAATTACTTTTTGATTCTTCTCTTGATTCCCGCGATAGAGCCGAGACCCATAAGGGCGTAAGCAATCGTGCAGGGTTCCGGAACCACGGTTTCCTCTTCCTCCCCGTAACGATTGACGGTGAGGTTGACCTTGAGCGTTCCGGCGTCGTTGGCTGTGGTATAGGAGTTAGCAACGGTAAGTCCAATGCCGAAGACGGATCCGCCGGTGATGTCGATTCCGTACGCGTCTATGATGTTCTGACCGGTGATAGTCACACCGTTCTCGACGAAGCTCTCGAAGCTCGTGTAATTGCCGACTTCGAGGGGAACCCCGTAGAAACCGCCGGGATAGTCGGGATTTTCGACAAAAACGTAGAGGCCGACGCCGTCGCCATGTTGACCGTTAGTGGGATAACGCGGATCGTAACCGGACCAGTTCATGTTCTGAATACCGTCAATGCTGAGAGTCAGTTCGTCGTTGGGGTCCAGAAGCCAACTGCCTTCGGGATTGACGGAACCGAAGTAGGTCTCGATCATACCGCGAGAGATCATATCGGCGGAGAGCACGCTGGTAAAACCGTTGTCATCCGCGTTGTTGGTGATGGTGGCGGTTTCGGGCCAATCAATGTCGAAATCCGCGAAGGCCGCGCCGCAGACGATAACCGGAACCGCCAAAACAGCGATAAGCTTTTTCATGAGTTTTCACCTCCTCATTAAAGGGGATGAAAATATCACGAATGGTAAGAGACCGTGAACCACCTGTCCAACAAGTCTCTTAAACCCGCTTATTTGTTAGAGTTAAGCTTCTCTTTTGCGTTGTCAATCTTTTCCTTGACCTTGTAGTACGCTAAAGCTACTCCGTCACAAATTGTGTTCCATACGTCTGGTGCTAACATCTTTATAGCTACCAGAGCGCCAAGAATCATTTTGATCCAGAGTCGAGTTTCACGTGCCTTATC
>JAGDDM010000189.1 GCA_017958015.1 Abditibacteriota bacterium
GCCACGGCGCAGCCGCGACTGTGGAGCATAATCATCTGGTCAACGTCCGGGTCAAACCAGCCGTCAAACATACCGCCCCACTTCTCGCCGGTGCTTCTGGTGAGGCAGCCCGCGCCTTCGTCGATGAGCAAAGGACACTTGGCGGGAACCTTAACGTCCGCTTTGCGCACGCCGGTGGAGGACTTGGCTCCGTCATAGTGGTAGTACCAATCCAGATAGGCGTTCATGGCGTAACTGCCATTGGACTTGGTCTTAACCCGCCACTGGTCGGAGGGGCACATATACGCGCCGGGGGACTTGACGTAGGGGAAGAGCGCGCCCTGAGTCACGTCGCAAGTAAGCTTCTGGGGGTGGACTCTGTTGGTGGTATCGTACTTGAAGTAGACCCATTCGGATTTGACTTTGTCGGGACCGATGCCGGCGCCGAATCTGCCCGCGGGGCCGCCGCCGGGGTACTTCTGGTGGTCTTCAAGATAGGATGAAAAAGAGGTGGCCAGCTGACCGAGGTTGGAGAAACATCTGGTCTGGGCGCCCCGCTTCTTCGCCATGTTGAGCGCGGGAAAAAGAATGGCCGCCAAAATGGCGATAATACTCACAACGGTGAGCATTTCCATCATAGTGTAACCTTTTTTGGACATATGCGTAACGACCTTTCGTATAATCTACTTTTAATATAACCGAATTCGCCCACAATGTCAATAGTTTTCGTTGAAAGCAACCCGGAAAACCGGTATAATATATGTATGAAATACGTCAAATCAATTTTCATCGCGTTTATCATCGCTCTGCTCGCGTCCCTTGCCGCCTCCGCAAAGGAAACAATCACCTTCTGGTACGGCGCCACCCAGGACGAACGGACGGCGTACGAAAAGATGATCGCCGATTTCGAAAAAGAAAATCCGGATATACACGTCAAAGGGCTTCTGGTTCCCCAAAAATATATCGAACGGAAACTCCTTCTCTCCGTGGCCGGCGGCGTTCCCCCGGATGTGGTGCGGTTCTATGCCCACATCGGCGGCGAGCTTATGTCCCGGGGCGGAATAGAGAGTCTTGACGAGATGATTAAGGCGGAAAACTTCGACACCTCCGACTTCTACGAGGTGGGCCTTAAGCAGAACACCTACAACGGCAAACTCTACGGTATGCCCTGGATTCTCTCCCCCAACGCCCTCTTCTACAACAAAACCATGTTCAAAGAGGCGGGACTGGACCCCAACCGTCCGCCGAAAACCCGGAAGGAACTTGAGGAATACGCCCTTAAACTCACCAAAAAGGACGCAAAGGGCATCCTCACTCAGGTGGGCTACGCCGATTTCCTCTACAACCCCAACAACTTCATGATGTACCTGTGGCAGAGCGGCGGCGAGCTCCTCTCCGAAGACGGCAAAACTCCGGCATTCGACTCGCAAACAGGCATCGACACCTTCGCCTGGATGAAAGACTTCATCGACAGAGAAGCCGGCGGAGTAAAGAATCTCCAGCTCTTCACCGCCAATTTCAAAGGCGCGGCCCAGGACCCCTTCGGTCAGGGCAAACTGGCCATGCGGGTGGACAGCCCCTTCCGCATTCCGGACCTTAAGAAGTATTTCCCGAACCTGAACTACGGCGTGGCGCCCATGCCCTACGACAAGATTCCCGCGGCGGAAGTTGTGGGAAACTCCCTCATAATCCCCAAAAACTCCAAGCACAAAGAAGCGGCTTGGCGGTTCATTAAGTTCGCCTCAAGCGCGGAGCAAGTTTCGGCCATATGCAAAGTGGGCGGAAGAATCCCCGCCCGTATCTCCGCCGCCCACAGACCGGAGTTCTATTCCGACGAAAAACTCCGGGCCTTCGTGGACTCCATTCCCGACGGCCGTTCCGTTCCGGTTGTTCCCGGCTGGCAGGAAGTGAGTATGCGCATCGGCTCCGCGGCGGAAGTCATCCTGAAGGGTTCCGTCACCCCGGAAAAGGGCCTCAAAAACGCCGCCGCCATGTCCGCGGCCATACTTGAGGAAGCCAATAAAGACATGTCCCCCTACCCCGCGGTTAATTGGAAAACCGCCGGCGTAATCGCTTTCCTCATTTTGGCCGCCGTGATTACTCTCGTGACGATTTACGTGCGCCGCAAAACCGCAAGCAGCGTCCGCAAGCGCAAGGAAGCGGCGGAGTTTTACACTTTCCTCCTGCCCTGGATAATCGGCTTCACGGTGCTCACCTTCGGCGCCACCGTGGCCTCCCTCATCATCAGTTTCACCAAGTGGGACGTCATAAGCGACGCGCACTTCGTGGGTTTTGCCAACTACAAAGAAATGTTCACCGCCGACCCCCTCTTTTGGAAATCTCTTGTTGTGACCCTTTACTACGCGGTGTTCAGCATACCCCTTTCCATCATCGGCGGCATCGCGGTGTCGGTTCTGCTTAACCAAAAAGTGTTCGGAATCAAACTTTTCCGCACGATATATTATCTGCCGGTGGTTGTCTCCGGCGTCGCCCCCTCGGTTTTGTGGCTCTACATCTTCAACCCAACCACCGGACTTCTGAACACAATGCTCACGGCAAATATAGTGCCTTGGTTCACCGCCGAAGGGTTTAAGTTTGTTCCCCTTTGGTCCAACCCGCCGGCATGGCTTCTGGACCCGGCTTGGTCCATGCCCGCCTTCATCATCATGGGTGTTTGGGGCATCGGCTCCTCCATGGTGGTGTATCTGGCGGCGCTGCAGGGCATTCCGGAAGCCCTCTACGAGTCCGCCCTGATAGACGGCGCCTCCCCTTGGAAGCGGTTTACGAGCATAACTCTGCCCCTTATGACCCCGGCCATATTCTATCAGTTGGTGACGGGCACCATGTACTCTTTGCAGATGTTCACCCAGGCCTATATGATGACAAACGGCGGTCCCGAGGACAGCACCCTGTTCTACGCCCTCTACCTCTTCAGAAACGCCTTTGAGCTCATGAAGATGGGCTACGCCTCCGCCATGGCTTGGATACTCTTCATAATCGTTCTCATCATAACTCTCATTCAGTTCAAAGGCGGTTCACGCTGGGTCTACTACGAAAGCGACACGGAATGAAAGCAAAAAACGCTCTTACAACGGCTCTCGCCTACATAATCATACTCGCCGGAGCGGCTCTGTTTATACTGCCCCTCTTATGGATGATAACCGTGTCTCTGGCCCGTCCGGAGACAATCGCCCAGCCCGGCTTCCACCTCATACCCCGGGAGTACATCTGGGAAAACTACAAAAACGCCCTGACCCTGATGCCTTTCGGCACATACGCGATGAACACAATAAAGGTGACCTTCCTGGCTCTCGCCGGCAACGTAATCACCAGCGCTTTGGTGGCCTTTGCCTTCGCACGGCTGGAGGCTCCCGGCAAAAACGTGCTGTTCATATTCGTTTTGAGCACAATCATGCTCCCCTCCATGGTGACAATGATTCCCTCCTTTATCATCTTCAAATCCCTGGGGTGGTACGACACGCTGCTGCCGCTGATCGCTCCCGCCTGGTTCGCCAACGCCTTCTACATTTTCCTCATGCGCCAGTTCTTCATGACCATACCCAAAGAGCTGGAGGACGCGGCGAAGATTGACGGCTGTTCCACCTTCGGCATCTTCCGGCAAATAATAATGCCTCTTTCCAAACCGGTCATAGTTTCCGTAGCGGTATTCTCCTTTGTGGCCCATTGGAACGACTTCATGAGCCCGCTTATCTATTTGAACTCAATCGAAAAGCGCACTCTGGCTCTGGGTCTCGCCACCTTCACCGACGTGTGGGGTGTGGACATTGTATCGCTTATGGCGGCCTCCACCGCCGTACTCATCCCGGTTCTCATAATCTTCTTCTTCTCGCAGAAATACTTCGTGCAAGGCGTGGTTATGACCGGAATTAAAGGTTAAGGTAACAACATGAAACACAAACTTCCCATCAACGCGAAACCCCAAAAGGCAAGCGCCATTCTCGAAGTTCTCGAAACCCGCTCCGACGCTCTCTACGAATACCTGGGCGGCAACGTCTACGTGAATCACAACAGAAAATATCTGGACGCCCAAATCGACAGATTCATCGCCGCCGTAAAGGCACATATCGAAAAATTCGGCGACGAGGACGTGCGCCTTCTCCGGGCGCCGGGCCGCCTGAACGCTTTTTTGGAATACCTTGATATGTGCCGGGGCGACCATATGTCCACCACCATCGACGGCGACATTCCCATGGTCTTCGCTCCCCGAAAGGACGGTTTTATCCACGTTCAGAACTCCAACCCCCTCTTCAACGACGACGTCATAGACATCCGGGCCGAGTTCGACAAGCTGGCGAACGCCTCCTGGGCCGGTTACGAGGGCAAAATGGAGGACAACTGGGACAACCGCACCCTCATCTACCCCCATCAGGGCAGACCTCAGGGCAGTTGGCTCAACTACCTCATCTCCTCCTATCTGCGAATGCTGTGGGACGACCGGGACCTTATGCTCCGGGGCGCCGACATGACCTTCGGTGAGGCCACCGCTCCCTTCAGAGCGGGCACCAGCTCCTCCTCCGCCATCGTGGTTCTGGGCTTCCTGGCCATGTACCTCACCAACAAAGACAACCTTCCGGCTTTGGAAGTTAAGGATATGTGCCGGCTTCTGGGCGAGGCGGAATGGTACGTGGGCACCCACGGCGGCGCCAACGACCAGACGACCATTCTCCGCAACCCCGCCAACTGCGTTTCCTACAACCGCCACTCCCGGGACGACCTGGAGTCCACACCACTGCCTTTCCTTGAGGGGGTCAACGTGGTTCTGGCCAACTCCCTGTGGGAAGTGAACAAGAGCATGGGCGGCAACCAGAGCTTCAACATGCGCAAGGGCTGGATGCAGATGGGCGACGAGCTGCTCACCATGATTATCAACGACGTGACGGAGAGCCTCGCCGCCGGCAAGTTCATCGGCAGACCCGGCGAGATTTCCGCCTACGTCAGCGAAAAATATATGTTCGAGACGGAGCCCACAAAGCTCCTGGACGAACACCCGGAATACTGGACGGAAATAAAGAACAACTACCGCATGTTCGGCAGTTTCTGCGAGGACATACTGAAGATTCCGGATAAGGCCATTACGGAGCTCATCGAGCTTCTTCCGGTTAAGATCCGCCCGGAGGAAGCGGCAAGAATCTTCAACAGCGACATTCTCACCGTCTGCCGCACCTACACGGAGCCCCGGCGGAAAATCGGCGGCTACCACATCCGCACCACCGCCCGGTTCTTCCACAGAGAAAACCAGATAGGCAGAGAGCTTGAGAGGATGTTCCTCGAAGCCAAGCGGAAGCTGGAATCAGGGGAGCTGGAATCCTACTCCCGGGAATACGACGCCTACCGCACAAAGGCGGGTATCCTGGTTGACGAGCTTCAGGACGCCCTCAGCTTCACTTTCCGTGTCTCCAACGCCCAGCTGGATTTGCTCCTTTCCATCGCCCGCCGGGGTCCCGGATATCTGGGAGGCAAACTCACCGGCGCCGGCAAGGGCGGCTGCGTGTCCATTCTGGTGCGGGAAGAGTATTCCCAGGCCATGTGCGACTATCTGGACAAAGAATATTATCACAAAGAAGAGCGGTTCGACATGTACCGGCAGGTGCTGAAGGACGATGCCAAGTTCTGCGACCCCGGCTCGCCGGAAGCGGTGTCCGCGGTGGAACGAATGGAAGTTCTGGAAAACGCTCTCAAAAACATTCCGGCGCAGCGCCGAGTCATTACTTTCAGCTCCGGCGCCTGCACCCTGGACTTGGTCGGTAAATAATGAAAGAGCGCAACCACACAATCGACATACTGAAAGGTCTGGCCGTATTCCTTGTGGTCTACGACCACATATGGCACGTTACGGGCATCCACTTTGCGCCCTTCCACCGCTATATCTGCGCCTTCTACATGCCCATTTTCCCTTTCGCCTCCGGCCTGCTCACCTACGGACGGACGAACGAGTCCTTCTTTGCCTACTTCGCGAAGAAGTGCCGGGCCATAATGAAGCCCTACACGGTGTTCTTCCTCATGTACCTGGCGTTGGGCGCCGTGTTCACCGCGATTTTGTTTCACAAGGCCTTTGTACCGAAACTTGAGTGGCTGTGGGCATACCTTTTCAGCGGCAACCTGCTGAGCGAGTTTTCCCACAAAACCGGCGGCGCGGAGATAAACGTGCTGTGGTTCTTCGAAACCATGTTCTTCGCCTACCTCATCTTTTGGTTCATATCGAAAATCAGAGGCTTTTGGCTCGTCCTTGTCACATTGTTTATGGGCGCGGGAGCCGTGGTGCTGCAATATATTTTCAGATCCACGGATTATATATGGACCACACCTTTCAACTTCAAAGTCATTCCCCTCTTTGTGTTCTACATGTGCGTGGGCGCGCTGTTTAAGGAATACTGTGTCGGCAAAGTAAACAAGATTGCCAAGGTTGTAATATCCCTCATACTGCTCATCGCGGCGATAGGACTGATTGCCCACTTCCGCAACGTGGGTATCATTACTCGAATCAAGGCGCCCTATGTGCCCGTATCGGTGTTGTGGCTTATAGGTCTCTACGGTCTGTTCTCCGCCATAGGGAGATTGAGACTTATCGAGTATCTGGGCCGCCACTCCCTCTATATCTACGGCCTGCATATGATATTTTTCAACATCCTGGCGGTCAGGTTCAAGATGATAGGCTACGCCACCGACAGCCTGCCGATTAAGCTCTGCATTATCGTCGGATCGGTCCTCGCCTGCTGTGTCTGTTTCGAAATCTACGAGCGAGTTAAGTTTAAGCTTACCGGAAAATGAACGAACGAAACCACGCGATAGACATCCTCAAGGGACTGGGCATACTGCTGGTGGTCTACGGCC
>JAGDDM010000190.1 GCA_017958015.1 Abditibacteriota bacterium
CGGAGCTTGGCGAAGCACTCGCTGATTGCGTCCACGGTGCCGGGCTTAAACTCTCTGAACTTGGTGACCAGACCCTCGCCGGTGAAGCCGTGGTCCGGGCCGCCGGTGACGGAGTAGCCTATCATCTTGGGGTTGGACCGCAGACAGTCGATGCCGAACTGCCGCTGTTTGGCCATGGCGGCTATACATTCCTCGGAGAAGGCGGAGGGAGAAGCGAACATGGAGTCCATGTTCCAGGCGTCCCAATAGGACATGAACCGGTCCTTCCAATGGCGGTAGGCCTGAGCGTCCACGGCCTCGCCCCAACCTATCTCGTCGTACTTGCGGACCAGGCGGTCAAGGTTCATACCGCTGCCCACGCCGTACTCACTGATAAACACGTTATAGCCGAAGGGAGCGGTGGTGCGGAGAGTGGTAACCTCCGCCAATCTGTGGGGAACGGGCTGGTAGGGATGGATGTCATTCATATCTATCCGCCAGGTCTTGTCGCCGGGATTGGCGTAGACGGCTTCGTAGGTGTTGTCGCCCTTGTGCTCGTCCTTCCAATCCTTTTGGTGCCAGTTGCCGCTGCTCAGAATGAACATGCGGGTGTCGTCCAGGGCGGACAGCTCCGGCAGAGCGGCGTGGGCGTGCTTGTGGATGTCGCCGTAGTAGGTCTCGTTAAGCAGGCACCAAATCACCACCGACGGGTGGTTGCGGTCCCGCTTGATCATGCCCTTGGTCTCGTTGTCCCAGAAGGTGAGCATCTTCTCGCTCCAGGCCTTCGACGCGTCGCTGAGCTGATTTGCCATGCACCAGGCGGCGAAGGACTCCTGGAAAATCATCAGACCCAGCTCGTCGGCGAGGTCCGACTGATACCGTTTGCCGATGCCGGCGATGAACCGCTGCATGTTGAAGCCCATAGCCTTGAAGTTGACGAGGTCCTTGCGGAAAGTCTCCTCCGTAAGACCCACGCGAACGCCAACCGGGGCCTCGCCGCCGCTGTGGTTGCATTTCACGAATATCCGCTTGCCGTTCAGTTTGAAGAAACCGCCCTCGAAGCGGAAGTCGCGGAAGCCGAAGCGGGTGGACCAAGCGTCTTTGAAATCTGTCTTCCGAGCGTCGGAAACAACGGTGATTCGGTAGAGGTTGGGCTCCTCCAGACTCCAGAGTTTGAAATCCGGCACCTTGAGGGTTGTCTCAATCACGTTCTCGCCGGGGTTCAGCTCCGGCTCCTCTTTGGCGTTCACAATATCGCCGCCGGTCATGGCGGGGGCGATTGTGTAATCCAGAAGAGTCTTAACTTTTTCGCCCAGGTCGTTGTATATGGTGGTGTAGACCTTCACCTCGCCGGTTTTCCAATCCGGTTTGGTGTACACGTCCCGAATGTTCACGCAGGGAACAACAAGCAACTCCACGGAGTCGGTGAGACCGCCGTAGTTGTAGTCGCTGCCGGAGGAGATGTTGTCCGTCTGATTGCGGTGGGGAATCTCGCCCAGTTCCATGTCGTCGATAATCTGCTTGTAGGCGGGCTTCACCACGCGGACCGCAAGAAGATTGGCTTTGCCGGGATTTACGAGCTTCGTCGCGTCGACAAGGAACATTTCCTCGTTGCCGGCGTGGGTCTTGGCCAGTTTGCCGTTTACATAGATGTCGGCCTTGAAGTCCGTCTCCCAAAAGCGGAGATAATAGCGGCTGTTTCGGAAATTGTCGTAGGCGGGAACGGTGAAGTTTTTGTAGTACCAACCCACACCGTGGTAGTTGCCGAGAGTTTCCTGCATAATTCCCGGAACCCGGCCCTGCTTGGCATCGGCGGGAATCTTCTCGAACCAGGCCTTGCTTTTGCCGGCGTCGTCCGGATCGGCGCAGATGAGCCAGTCATGGCCGTCAAGGGATATCGTCCGGCTCCTGTCGGGAAGGGGCGCCGCGGACACGCAGGCCGCGCAAAGAGCTATGAGCGCCGCGATTTGAATGATTTTCACTTTAGTACCTCCGTGAAAGAATGATTTCGAGGGATATTAATTCTATTTTAATATGCGAAGGCTCCGTTGTCAACAATACCGCCCCGAAAACGTTCCCTCAACAAAAAAACCGCCCGCAGGCGGTCTTTTTTGTGTATGAAATTACTTCCGGATTCTTCTCTTGATTCCCGCAAGAGAGCCGAGTCCCATAAGGGCATAAGCGGCTGTCGCGGGTTCCGGAACAACGGTTTCCTCTTCCGGGGTGCCGAAGGCAATTGTTACTCTTCCGGAAGTACCGGGATTAATATGCGCATCGTCAGAGACATCCTTGTCATAAACGCAGAAACTCACGTAGGTCACTTCCGTTCCGTCAAGAGGGTATTCTTCATCATAAGACATATTATCCGACGTAAAAGTGTATGTACCGTTTCCCGTAAAAGGAAGCTCATAATCCGCATAGCGGTCCTCGTCCCAATTTAAAATCTCGAGCATCAACCAAGTGTTGTCCGAAGCGATAAAAGCGTCATTGTCGAAACCGGAAAGAGTGACGGTGATAGGTACGTTGGGATCGTAAAGCCAGCCGCTGACGTTATGGGTTTCAACATCCAAAGCTGCCGAGTTTACCCATTCGGAAAGTTCGACATCGAAGCCGGCGGGTTCGTAATCGGTGATCGAAAGAGTGCTTCCGTAGACAAACGGCTCCCAATCCGTCATGGTGACATCGGCGAAAGCGGCGCCGCAATGTGGGTTGGTAGAATCCGTTCGCCAAAGGCGGACACATTCCCTGACCCCTGACCCCAGACACCTAATCCCTAAAAAATCGGCTCCCCGCGGGGAGCCCGATTTTTTTACTTTGTCGCCAGGTACTTCAGGTAGTTGAGTATGAGTATATCCGACAGCGGGGCGCGGCTGAGGTTTTCCCGCAGCCACATGGCGTTGACGTAGATCATACCCTTACCGTACTTAAATCCGCCCATGGTGACGCCGCCTTTCACTCCCAGGGAGGTGGTGACACATCCGGCGATAAAATCGTCCGGCACCGGGGTGTCTCTCCAGCTCTTATCCCGAAGCTGTTCCCGGTAGATCTGCTGATTCAGAAGTCCGGTGGGAAGCCCCTCGAACACCGGGTGTCCCCGGAGGGCAAAGTCGTCCTTCATGTATAGCCAAGCGTCTTCCTGGGCCATGTGGGGCTTTTCGGGAGTCTCGCCGCCGGTGGTGTAGCCCGCGGAAGTGAGGGGCAGCTCGCCCACGGCGTCGGGCTTCAGGAACAACACGGTAGAGCCCTTCTCAACGTCGGCGTAAATCTCGGAGAAGTCCGCGCCCAGGGGGTCGGTGACCACGATGAGGTTCTTGCCGTCCTTCGCGACGTCGGCGAAGTTCTTCACGTCGTAGCCCGCGGCTTTCAGGAAGCCGGCGAAGTCGTTATCGTTGGACCACAGGGCAACGGTCTTGCCATCGCCGTTCGGCTTGGGATGGGCGTAGACTCTGAAGGTGGTCTTGCCGCCGGTGGGAGCGCCGCCCTCAAGCAGGTCGATGTAGAGGGTGTACTCGCCGGGAGCGCAGCCGCCGAGGTCCAGTTCGTCCCTGAACACCGGCAGGGCAAAGGGATCCTTCTTGCCGACGGTCACTTCGTGAATCTTGTCGTAGATTCGGTTCATGTCCTTGTCGACAACCTGGGCCCGCGCTTTGTAAACGCCGGGCTTCAGCACGTCCTCGTTGACGAGAACGCCCTCGAGGGTGATCTTGGCGTCGTTCCAGGCGTTCAGAGGCTCAACGAAGGAGCACATGCGCAGAGGCGCGAAGCACTCGGAGAGAGCGTCAACGGTGCCGGGCTTGTATTCCCGGAACTTGGTGACGATGCCCTCGCCGGTGAAGCCGTGGTCAGGGCCGCCGGTGAGTGAGTAGGCCACCATGAGGGGGTTGGCCCGCAGGGCGTCGATGCCTATCTGTCTCTGCTCCGCCATGGCGGCGATGCATTCCTCGCCGAAGCGGTTGGGCGAGGCGAAAATCCGGCCCATGTCGTAGTTGTCCCAGTATTTCATGAAGACTTCGAGCCATGCCTTGTATGTCTTGGCGTCAACGGCGTCGCCGTAGCCTATCTCGTCGTACTTCAGGGCCAGTCTGGCCAGGTTCATGCCGCTGCCCACGCCGTACTCGGAGATGAACACCGGGTATTTGCGGGGGGCGATGGTGCGGAGAGTATTGATAATCTCCGCTCTGTGGGGCACGCCCTGATAGGGATGGATGTCGTCGAGGTCGGTGCGCCATTCCTTATCGCCGGGGTTGGCGTACACCGGAACAATCTTCTCCTCCAAAGTCTTGCCCTCGCCCAAAGCGGTATCGTAGAGCTCAACCTTGTTTACGTTGTGGGTGTCGTTGGCGGGAGTGCTGCCGTAGGACCACACACCGTTGGGGTTAGCCTTCAGGGAGAACTCCTTGGCGGCGTCGTAGACCTTGCCGTCGGGAGCGGTAATCTTCAAATCAACGACGGTGGTGTCGGAATAGGGGTCGTTGTTGCCGGCGCCCACCAAAATGTCGATGAACTCGCCCTTCTTTACATCGGCGCCGCCCTTGTAAGCGCACTCCGCGCCCTTGTCCTCGCAGTTGATGTACTCGGAAAAGACTTCCTTGGTGTTCACGTAGACGCCGACATCGGAGGTTGTGGGCTTGGCGGCTCCGGCGGCGAACTTAACGTCAACCTTATAGGCGCCGTCGGCGGGGGCGGTGAAGCGCAGAACGGAGGCCTGCTTGTCCCAGCCGGGATGGAGAGTGAGCTCTCTGGGCTCCCAGTGGGAGTCGGAGAAAGTCATCACCTCGTCGGAGTTGTTCCACACCACGTTGGGCTCGTTGGTGCCCAGGTTCCGCCACTCGCTCATGGCCTTGGGCAGCTCGGGAGTGGTCTTCACGTGGAAGTTGCCGCTGTTGAGTATGATA
>JAGDDM010000191.1 GCA_017958015.1 Abditibacteriota bacterium
CGTCAAAAAACTCCTCATACTCGCGGGACTGAGGAGAGAAGAATAGAAAAACAGCCCCTTTCGGTTTGATACCGAAAGGGGCGTTTCGCTGTTTTTAATATCATTTTCATTCACCGAAAGCGTTCTTGCAAGACCTCATGCGAGCGTATTCTTTTAAACGGTTAAGAGTCGCGATTTCGCGACTCTTACAATTCTTTCCGTTTTATTTGAAAATATCCCAAATGCTGAAAGTTGTTTTCCTGTAAATCTTATTGTAAAGGGCTCGTTTGGGGTTCTTGACCCAACCCACGCCCTTTTTGCCGTACCAAGGGATGACGGCCCGTTTGATTGAACGTTTGAGCCGCCCGGTGGTGCGGGCCCGGAGCATTATTTTAAGATTTGGTCGTCTGGGTCCGAATCTCATTTTACACGTCCGTCAACTTCACACTGAGGACCTTGCTGACGCCGGGTTCCTCCATGGTAACGCCGTAGAGATTGTCGGCGGATTCCATTGTCATGCGGTTGTGGGTAACCACGATGAACTGGGACTTCTTGGCGAACTCGGCGATGACCTCCGCAACGCCGTTGACGTTGTTCTCGTCCAGAGGCGCGTCCACCTCGTCCATAAGCACGAAGGGTCCGGGCCGCCGCATAAGCAGAGCGAAGATGAAGGCCATGGCCGTCAGGGCCTTCTCGCCGCCGGAGAGGAGGTTCATGTTCTGAAGTTTCTTGCCGGGCACCCGGACGATGATGTCGATGCCGGTTTCCAGCAGGTTCTCCGGGTCGGTGAGTTTGATATCCGTCTCGCCGCCGCCGAAGAGCCGCTTGAACATCTTGTCGAAGTTGACGATGAGTTCTTTGAAAGTCTTCATAAAGAGGCCGTGGGTGTTGCGGTCTATCTCCTCGATGGACCGTTCCAACTTATTTCTCGCCTCGATGAGGTCCTCCGACTGCTCCGACAGGAAGTTCTTCCGCTCGGCGGCTTGGTCGTACTGCTCCGGCGCCGACAGGTTCACGTTCCCCATGGCCCGCATTTCTTTGCGAATCCGGGCCACTTCGCCGATGTCGCCGCGCTCGATGTCGTCGGTGGTGCGTTCCATGGCCTCGTCGAAGGAAATGTCGTACTCGTCGTTAAGCCGTTCCTTCGCGGCGGTGTACTTCATCTCCAGCCGGGTTTCCTTCAGAGACAGAGCGTGCACCCGCTCGCTCAATTCGTTCTTCGCCTTGCCCAGCCGATAAATCTCGTCGTCGAAAAGCTTCAGCTGGTTGTTTTCCGCCACCCGCTTTTCGCCCAACTCCGCCAAAGCCGCGTTGGCGGCGTTCAGAAGTTCCGTCTGCCGCTTAATCTCCGCCTCGGCGCCGGTGATTTTGCCCTTCACCACCTCAATCTCTTTGCGGGAAGACTCAATCTCCCTCGCCGCCGCCGCGGAGGAATCCTCATATTCCCGCAGGGAGCGGCGGATGTCGTCGAGGCGTCTGTCGCAGGCCAAATCCCGCTGGTCCAAGCCGGCCTTGTCGGTCCGCATACGCATAACCGCGTCCCGCTTCTCGTCCCGCTTCCGGGTGAGCTCCCGAATTCTCGATTCCGCGTCCTCCACCTTTGCCGCGATGTCTTTGTTCCTGCGGGAAATCTCCTCCGATTCCGCCCGCAGTTTCTCGCACACCGCCGCCTCGGTTTTCGCCGCTTCCGTAAGGCTCACCGCCAGCTTCCGCAAATCCTCAAGGTTCTTCTCCGCCCGATTCTTCTCGCGCAGAGCGAACTCCAAAGCGCTCCGAAGCTCGCCGCCCCGGACCCGTTCTTCCTCGATTGCCTTTTCCGCCGCGGCGATTTCCGGCGCCTTGGCCGCGGACTCTTTCCGCTTGTCGGCAATCCGACTTTCAAGGCCCTCAATGTCCTTTGTCAGCGACGCGATGTCCGCCGCCAAATCCTCGGTCTCCCGCTTGCGGGTAAGGAGGCCGGCCTTTTCGGAACGTCTGGTGCCGCCGGTCATGGCGCCGCTGGGAACGATGACCTCGCCCTCAAGGGTGACTATCTTGTTCCAGCCCTTCAGTTTCCGGGAGGCCCTGTGGGCGTCGTCGATTGTCTCCGCCACCAAAACGGTGCCCAGCAAAGACTCAACGGCGGGGGCGAAGTAGGGTTCGTACCTGACTATATCCGACGCCACCCCCAAAATGCCGGGAGCCTTCGTTTCCTTGGCGTATTTGGGGCGCATGGAATCCAGGGGCAGGAAGGTGGCTCTGCCGCCCCGGTTCTTTTTCAAATATGCTATGGCGGCCTTGGCATCCGCCGCGGTCTCGCAGATAACGTCCTGCAGCGACGCGCCCAGAGCCGTCTCCATGGCAATCTCGTATCCCGCGGGAACGTCTATCACATCCGCCACCGGGTCGAAGTCGCCGCTCAGTTCGTTTCTGTCCGCCGCCGCCGTCACGTTTTTGACGCCCTCGAAAAATCCTTCTCTGCTGTCGTGCATCTCCCGGAGAGTCGCCAGTCTGGCAACCTTGGCGGTCTTTTCGCTCACCGCCAAACCCTGCTCCCGGAGTAGGGTTTCCGCCTCACCGTCGATTTTCTTCCGCTCTTCCGTAAGTCTTACTCGCTCCGCCGTGAGGCGTTCCGACTCTTTGCGGCTGTTTTCAAGGTCAGCCGTGAGGGATTCGTGCTTCTCGCCGGCGGCTTTGGCGTCGGTCTCCGCCTTGGCGGTGTCCTCTTTGCAGGAAGCCAGGCGGGATTTGATTGATTCCGCCTTTGTTTCGGAGGCGATGAGGGCCGCGGATACGGAAGCAGCTTTGCCCGCCAGCTCCGTGTAGCCTTCCCGTCTGCCGGCGATGAGTTTGTCGGCCTCGGTGTACTCCCGGTCGATTTCCGCCAGCTCCGCCTCGGCGGTTTTCAGGGATTCCGTAAGTTCCGCCAGGGAGGTTTTAATCTTCGCCTGCTCATCTTTTACTTCCTCGGAAAGTTTGCCGCTCGCTTCCGCCCGGGCCTTCGCGGCCTCGGATTCGGCGGTGAGTCTGGCAACGGCGGATTCAAGAGATCTGACCCGCTCTTCCCGGAGGGCAACCTTGTTTCGCAAATCCGACACGGTAGCGTTCACGGACATAGCGGCGTTTCGGGCGGATTCCGTCTTGCTCTCGAGATCGGTTATGCCGCCGGATTTTTCGTTCCGCTGCCGGCGCAAATCTTCCGCTTCCGCGTCCGCCTTGGCAGCCTCCGCCTCGGCCTTCTTCCGCTCACCGACGGTCTCGGTGTAGGAACCGAAGGCGTTCTTCAGTTCGCGAACGAGGATACTCGTCTCTATCTCCCGGAGCCGGGACTGCATGGCCATATAGGCTTTCGCTTCCTCGGCCTGCTTTTCCAGGGGACCCAGTTGGGTGTTGAGTTCGGAGATAATGTCGGAGACCCGGGAGAGGTTGTCTTTGGTTTTCTCAAGCTTTTTGAGGGCTTCCTTGCGGCGGTAGCGGTATTTTTTGATACCCGCCGCTTCCTCGAAGAGCTCTCGGCGTTCCTCGGGACGGGCGGAGAGGACGCTGTCTATCTCGCCCTGGGTGATGAAGGAGTAGGACTCCCGGCCGATGCCGGTGTCCAGAAACATCTCGTAGATGTCTTTGAGGCGGCACTTTGTGCCGTTGACGGTGTACTCGGAGTCGCCGCTGCGGTAAATGCGTCTCGTTACGGCAACTTCGTTGTAGTCGATGGGGAGGGTTCTGTCGGAGTTGTCCATGGTGAGGGTGACTTCGGCAAAACCCAGAGGGCGGCGCTTGTCGGTGCCGCTGAAGATTACGTCGGTGTTGTATGTGGCCCGAAGATTGCGAACGTTGTTCTCACCGAGAACCCACAAAAGAGCGTCGGCGATGTTGCTTTTTCCGGAGCCGTTGGGACCCACAACGCAAGTAACGCCGTCCCCGAAATCGAGGACGGTTTTGTCTGCAAAGGTTTTGAATCCGAAAAGATCGATTCTTTTGATGTACATTCGTTACTTGTTTCGGCGGAAGCCGATGGATTGTCGTTTGATAAGTTTCAGCTCAAGGAGCCTGCTTTCCGCGACGGCTTCGGACACCTCGAAATAATCGGCCACGGAGGCCGCGGAGCCGTTGAACCGACGCCTCACCTCATCCTCCGGCATAAGCAGCGCGGAAGCGAAAAGGTCGCAGGTTCGTTCGGTTGCCGTGTCCTTCGCGTTTCGGGTGTCGTATCCGATTAGGAGGGCGCCGGAAGTTCTCCCCGCCAGCATATGATGCCCTATTTCGTGGGCGAGAGTAAATCTGCGCCGCCGGGGGGATTTTGAGGGTATGTTGTTTACGGCTATAACCGGCTTCATGCCCGGTAAGGTCAGATAGAATCCGTCTATTTCTTCGGAAAAGGGTCGAAAGTAAACGTCGATGCCCAGCTTTTCCGCCAAATCTTCCAAATTAACGGGGCAGGAAAGGTTGTATCGCTCCCTGATTTCGGTAACAAGCGACAACGCCAAAAGGGCGTCACCTTTTCTTGCCATATTTTTCTTCTATTTCACGCACGAAATCGACTATCTGATTTATACCCTCATCGGATATTCCGCTGTTGGAGCGCAGCGTGAGCTTGACGGCGGTAGCGGGATCAAGGTCCGATTTGGTGGCGTAACCCGCCAGAATCCGAAGCTCATTGACATCCAATTCGGGAAAGGTGTCGGCGATTTTGTCTATCGCTCGGGCGGAGGGAATCCGTCCGTCGGTCAGATTTTTCCAATATGTGGCGCTGAGGCCTGTCGCGAACGCCGCGTCGCGAAGAGTAAGTCGGTTTTTTCTCAAAAATTGCCTGAGTTTCTCACCGAACTCCGAGGAAGTTCTGCTCATTGCGTTACCTCTATTGCATTGCGATTATCGCATGCCGAGCCGGTAGACGCACTCGGGTACGAAAAAACTTTTGTTAAAAAATAATCGGACACACGTCAAGCATGGCGCTTCCGTATGCCCGAGTATATATCAGTCGACCTTCGCGGCCCGCTTCATAAGTCTGGATTTTTTGCGGGCGGCCGCGTTCGGGTGAATGATACCGTGCTTGACGGCCTTGTCCAAAACGCTGACGGTCTTGGAAAGGAGCTCGGCGGTATCTTCGGAACCCTCGGCTATGGCGGCGCGGGTCTTCTTGGCGTAAGTCTTGATGGCGGACTTGGTGTTGAGGTTTCTCAGTCTGCGCTCGCGAGACTTCTTAACGTCTTTGGCTACGGATTTAATATTAGGCAACGGATTTCACCCCCTTATTGCTTGCTTTTTTTCGACTTTCCCTCCGAAATCGGACTGAAATTCCGGCGCGGAAAGCCATCGGTAAATGTAAACCATATTATTATACGCTTTTGCGCCCAAAATTGCAAATTTTTACCGCACTTTTTCTCGATTTATGGTATAATAGAAAAAAATCACGGAGGATATAATGTATACCGCACACGTAATTTCCCACACCCACTGGGACAGAGAGTGGTACAAACCTTTCCAGCACTACCGCATGAGGCTTGTCCGTCTCGTGGACGCCCTCCTGGACCTTATGGAACGGGACGAAAACTTCAAATACTTCACCTTCGACGGCCAGTTCGTGGTCATCGAGGATTACCTCGCCATTCGGCCGGAGAATAAAGGCCGTTTGGAAAAACTCTGCAAAGAGGGCAGAATCATCCTGGGCCCCTGGTACAACCAGCCCGACGAGTTCCTCGTAAGCGCCGAGTCCCTTATCCGCAACCTTCTTGAGGGCAGAGACCGGTGCCTGGCCTACGGCAATTGGATGGACGTGGGCTACGTGCCGGACTGCTTCGGGCACATCTCCCAGCTGCCCCAGATTATGCGGGGTTTCGGCATTGAGTCCGCCGCCCTCTATCGGGGCATCACCACGGATCAGGCGGACACGGACTTCACCTGGATAGGCACCGACGGCAGCGCCCTCACGGTGTTCAACTTCCAGGACGACTACGGCTACGGCAACTACCTCTACGAAATGGAGGACTCCCTGGCCGACCCGAAGAAGCCTTTGGTTAAAGAGGACGTGCTGAAGCAGATGCGCTCCCTCATAGATCTCATGGTGGATCAGCGGCCCACCACTTCAAACCTTCTGTTTATGGACGGCTGCGACCACGTGTTCGCCCAGTTCAAGACGCCGGAGGTTATCGAAATCGTCAACGAAAATATGGGAGACGAGATTCACCTGGTCCACGACAGGCTCTCCGATTATCTTGAGGCGCTGAAAGCGGAGAACCCGGAACTGCAAAAGTTCCGCGGCGAGCTCCGGACCTCCAACCGCAAGTGGCGCTGTCAGGCGGTTCTGGCCCATGTTCTCTCCTCCCGTCAGAACATCAAGGACGCCGCCCACCGGTGCGAGATTCTGCTGGAGAAGTACACGGAACCCCTGTACACCTGCCTCTCGAAGTTCGGAATCGAATACCCCAGAGCCTACGCGGACCTGGCGTGGGAGTATTTGCTGAAGAACAACCCCCACGACTCCATCTGCGGTTGCTCCGTGGACCAGGTCCACAAAGACATGGTGTACCGCTACGACCAGTGCGAGCTCATCGCCTCCCAGCTGGTTAAAGACGGTATGGACGACCTGGCTTCCCGAATCAAGTGGGAGCGGGCGGAGGACGAAAAATCCCTCCTCATGACTCTGTTCAACCCCCTTGCCACCGAGGCAAGCGAGACCATAGACACCTACGTCCACATTCCGGACGAATGGCCCGTCCGCTCAATCAAAGTCACCAACGAGGACGGGGAGGAAGTGCCCTCCGTTCTTCTGGGCCATGATAGGTACGGACTTTTGGAGCCCACGGACTACGACATTCCCCACGGCGAACCCACCAAGAAGGTGCACATCGCCTTCGAGTCCTTCGCGGTGCCGGCAATGGGCTATAAGTCCTACAAGATTGCCTTCAGCGACAGACCCAACAGGCAGGAAGCACCCCTTTTGGTGGCTCCCGACTGCGCCCAGAACGACTACCTGTCCGTAAAGGTGAACGCCGACGGCACCTTGGCCGTTTGGCACAGAGACAGCGACGTCTGCTACGACGGCCTTATGATGTTCCGGGACGAAGGCGACATCGGCGACGGCTACAACTTCATCAAGCCCATGCGGGACAATATGGTGACGAGTCTGGGCGCCAAAACCCGGATTTCCGTCAGCGAAAACAGCTCCGTGCGGGTGACCTTCGAGATTAAAACCGACCTCGAGCTGCCGGTGGGCGCCACCGCCGACAAACAGGCCCGATCGGAAAAGACCGTCACCTGCCCCATCACCAGTTACGTGACTTTGGGCAGAGACTCCAAGCGGGTGGACGTGAAAACAGTGTTCGAGAACAACGCCGGCGACCACCGGTTGCAGGTGCTGTTCCCCACAATGCTTGACACGGACGTCACCGTCAGCGAAACCGCCTTCGACGTGGTGGAGCGGCCCATCGAGGTTCCCCTCATGGCCGACTGGACCGAGCCCATGCCCACGGCGAACCCCCAGAACACTTTCATGGACATCTCCGACGAAAACTGCGGCATCACCCTGGCCAACAGGGGACTCCACGAGTTTGAGCCCATCAACGACGATGCCCGCACCGTGGCCGTCACCCTTCTGCGGTGCACCTACGGCGGCGTCCGGGGGCTGGACCTCCACAAAGAGGGCCAGATGTACGGCACCCACTCTTTCGAGTACTCCATTATCCCCCACAGCGGCAACTGGGAAGAGTCGGAATCCTATCGGGAAGCCCA
>JAGDDM010000192.1 GCA_017958015.1 Abditibacteriota bacterium
CCCGCAGAGTGACAAACGACGACAACAAAGAAACTCATGTTTCACTCGGTACCGACGGCGAGAAACTCGTTATGGCTTATCTCAAAACAAGGATAACGCGGGAAGATAAGGAAGTCAACTTTGACGGTGTGACGAAACTCGTAAACAATTATCCGACCGAGGGTCAGACAGACCTCTATATCATGAAATCCGAGATGGAGCACGATGTGGCGGTGGACTCTCTTTCTCTCGCAGACGAAAATCCGGTGCCCGGACCAGCGACCACTATTACCGCTAAGATTGTCAATAACGGTGACGCGGTTCGAAAGAATGTTACGGTAGCGTTCTATGACGGTAACAACTTAATTGCCGAAAAAACCGTGACCGGTAATCTTGTCGGCGGCGGCAACAGCGAGGTAACTTGCGACTGGACCGTTCCCAATGAGCAGGTTTCTCATACGCTCAGAGTTATTGTCGACCCGAATCTTGTCTTTGATGACAAAGACAGAGAAAATAACACAGCGACGCTTGACTGTGTGCTTCCGGATTTGACCGTTAATAATCTTTGTAAAATACATATTTCCGGAGATTGGTACGAACTTGCCGGCATGGTTGTTAACGACGGTGTTATTCCCAGCGCGGCGACTACTGTTGAATGGACATACGGCGAAAGCGGCGAAGTGTTCATGACAAGTGAAATCGGCGCTTTGCAACCCGGCGAATCGGTTCTTGTGGACATCAAGAGAGAATTTGTCGGTGCTAACGCCAATGACGGCTTGGAGATAAAAGCCACTGTTGATTCCGCGAACGAAATAAAGGAGTTCAATGAGGATAATAATAGTGCTTATCAGACATTGACTAAAAACGTTTTCGAGTGCGCTTCCGTATCGGATGTTAAGCAATGCGCGCCCAGCGCGGACGTTACGATTTCCGGCAAGATTGTTACCGCCGTGTTCGATGAGTTCATCTACATCGAGGAGCCGGACAGAACCGCGGGTATAAGGGTTTACACCACCGACAAGCCCGCCGTGGGGGCGGTCGTTACCGTTACCGGAAACCTGCTCACCGGCAACGAGGTTTCGATATATGCCGACAGCCTGACCGTGGATTCCGCCGGCGAGCCTCTGAAGCCGCTGGCTATGCACAACCCGCGACTGGGCGGCAACGGATACGGAAGCCAGTTCGCCGTGGGTATCGGTGAGGGCCTGAACAATATCGGCCTTCTCGTGAAGTCCTGGGGCCGCGTCACCTACGTCGGCGACGGGTTCTTCTACATGGACGACGGAACGAAACTCTTCGACGGAAGCTTTGAGGGCATAACCGGCGTGAGGGTGGAGTCCGCTTCTTCCGATGTGACCGTCGGCGATTACGTCTCCGTTACCGGTATATCGAGTTGTATCGGAACTTCCGGCGAGTTCGGTATTTACTCCTGCGTCCTCGCCACGGAGATAACAAAGATAAATCGTTGATATAACAAAGCGTGCATCCCCCTCCGCTCCTCATAGGTCGGAGGGGGCTTTTTTGTTATTAACGCCTTTTTCCGGTATAATATATACAGAAATCAACCGCGAAGAGGTGTTCATGAGCAAACGCACGGGAATAATTCTTTTACTGCCGATTTTGGCGGCGGTTGCTCTGTTTGCGGCCAAATTCGCAAGGCCCGAACGGCCGAAAGACGAAATCGCCGATCATCTTTCTTTTGCCGTAAGATGCGGCGGCAGAGAATTGACGATTATGCCCTGGCGGGAATCCGAGAAGAATTATTTCGTTTTTCTGCCGGCCTTCGCGGACACATCGGCTGTGGTGTCAACCGCCGACGGGTCTTTCGATTTGGACGGAACGCCGCTGCGCCCAGTCGACAGTCTGAAAGACGTTAAACCGGAAACGACATACGTGCTTCAGGGGGAAAGCGGCGAACGGAACCTCATCACCTTCGTAAAGTCATCAAAAACCGCCGCCCTCTTTGTCGACACCCAAACGGGCACCCTTAACCGCCTTCATCAGCGGAAGGAAAACAGGGAAGACGCGCGTATCACGCTGGTGACATCCGACGGAAAAGTTGACTACGCCGGCGAAACCGACGGGCGGATCGGAGGCAGAGGAAACACCACCTGGGTCCACGCCAAAAAGCCCTACAATCTGCGCCTGTCCTCCCCAGCGTCCCTCCTCGGCATGGCAAGCGCCCGCAACTACGTGCTGCTGTCCAACCCCATGGACATGAGCAACCTGCGGAACAAGATTGTACTGGACTTCGCGGGAAAAACGAAACTGCCCTACACGCCCCGGTGCGAGTTCGTCGATTTGTACCTGAACGGCAACTACCGGGGACTCTATCTTCTCACGGAAAAAATCGACGGAGCGGAGGGCAAGCCGGACTTGGCGTCGCCAACCGACGGTCTGCTCTTTGAGGTGGGATACAACGTGGCGCCCACGCCGCCCTATTTTACGACAAAGATGAACCGAGTCTGTTCCGTGTCCTATCCCAAACGCCTCACGGAAGAGCGGATGAATGACGCGGCGGAGAAGGTACAAAGTATCGAGAACGCCTTCAAAAACGGCGCCGAGATTCCGAAAGTGTTCGACCTCGATTCGGCGGTTCGGAGATTTCTCATCGACGTGATTTTCATCAACGCCGACGGCGACAGGATAAGCTCCTTTTACTTCCTGAAGGGCGGAAAGATATATTCCGGCCCGGTTTGGGACTGTGACCTGTCCCTGGGCTGCGCCTTGGACGAGTGGACCGTGCCTCTGCAAAATCCGGAAAGGTTTGAGATAACCGGCAATTGGTACCCCCTCTTTTACAAACACCCGGTATTCAACGCCCGTCTCAGGGAGCTGTACGCCTCGGAGTTCCGCCCACTTCTGGGTGAGCTCCTTAACAAAGATTTCGACGCCGCAAGCATCGGCGTTGCCGACTCCAACCGGCTGAACTACATCAGGTGGAAGCGCACCTACGAGGGACAGAACCAGCGGCTCTGCAACCCTCCCCAAAACAGCGAAGAAGACATAGCTTTCATTCGGGACTTCCTGGAAAAAAGAGTGAAGTTCCTGGATTCGCTTTGGCTGAAATAAGGTAATACCCATTGAAGAAAAAACTCACCGTCGCCGCGGCGACAATAATTCTCGCTCTCATCGCCATAGTCATGGGCGGCAAGGTGGCGGACACCGTCACCGTGAAAGACGTTGTGACTTTTGTCCTCGAAACCGACGCCGGCCCCGTAACGATTAAACCTTGGGACAGCGGCGAGGGAATGAACTACGTGTTTCTCCCTTCCTTCGCGAAGTTCACGGACCTGAAAGCGCGGGCGAAAGCCTCCGCGTCTCTTAACGGCACACCGATAAAGGACTTTAACTTCGCGTCCCTCAAAACAAACACTCCCTACACTCTCACCTTCCGGGTCTTCGGCAAAAAAACGACCCGTAAACTCACTTTCCTCAAGTCCGCCAACGTGGCAACCATGTTCGTGGACACCCAATCCGGCACCATGGACGCGGTGGAACAGAAAAAAGGAATCAAGGAAAACATTTCTCTCACCGTGCTCACAAAAGACGGAAAGACAAATTACCTGAAAAAAGACACGGGCGATATATCCGGCAGGGGAAATGCCACATGGGCGCTCGGAGGAAAACGGCCCTATGCCGTAAATCTCAAAAAACCGGCAAGCATTCTGAATATGAATGAATCCGTCGATTGGACACTGCTGGCCAATTCCAACGATTTCTCGAACCTGAGAAACAAAATCGTTTACGATTTCTCCGCGAAAGTTATGCCTTGCTGGACTCCGAAGTGTGAATACGTCGATTTATACCTCAACGGCGTTTACAAAGGTCTGTATCTGCTGACGGAAAAGAAAGGTGTGGCGGAAAACAAAATCAATCTTCCGGATGACGGTAAAAGTTTTCTCTTCGAATCGGATTTGTTGTTCCGTCTTGAACCGGGAGTCCAATCCGTACAAACAAGCCGGGGAAAGCTCTTTAAGATTGTGTTTCCGAAGCACTGCTCGACGGAACAAACGGAATATCTCGAATCGAAACTCCGGACTGTTGAGAACGGCATAACCGAAAATAAATCCTGGAATATACCTTTGGACTTGGATTCCGCGGCGAGAAGATTTATGATTGACGAGATTTTCATGAACGCGGACGCGGATTCGGCAAGTTCTTTTTATTATATTATCGACGAAAAAATTTACGCCGGTCCCGTATGGGATTACGATTCCTCAATATGCGACAATACCATTCTTTCTTGGTGCAAAAGCGCCATATATCCCGACCAGATTTTCGCTCTGAACCCGGATAAGCACATCAAAGACGAGCTCCCCCGAGGCCGCCTGTGGTATTGTTACATGTACAACAACCCCATATTCCGGGCAAAAGTCAAGGAACTGTACAAAACCGAATACAGACCTCTTCTTGTTGAGCTATCGAAAAACCTGAAAACAAAAGCCGAAACCCTTAAAACGGCGGCGGAAATGAATCTTATCCGCCAAAAAGAAGTGGCGCTCATAGTGGATTGCGAGGTTATACCCTATGGGGAACAGGTAGTAAGAATCGATAATTTTCTGTCCGCCAGAATCAGGTTTCTCGATAAGGTATGGATTAACAACGAGGAATACATAAACATATTCATCTGCGAAAGCGACGAGGAAAAAGCCCCGGTACCGAAATACTACACCGTAAAGCCGGGAGTCGTTCCCGCCGACGTTATCGAAGGCGAAAAAGAACTCTACGTAAAAGGCACCGCCGAAAAAGCGAATCTCTCCGAGCCCATTACGGAAAGCGTCATATACAGCCGCCTGCCCCACAGAGAACTCAGCGAAAAAGAAGAACTCATAGAGGAAGTAAAAAAAGACGAAGGCATTGTGGTTATGCCCGCGTTCATTGTCGCGGCGGCGGCGCTTCTCCTGTGGGAAATCCTGCGAAACCGACGCGGAAAAAAGTGAAAAAGAAACTCATCGCCCTTATCGCCGTACTGTTGCTCATACCCGCGGCCTTATACATATCCCGCATCGCCGCCGGCGGTATAAACGCCGCCGACGTCTTTGTGTGCGACCTGCAAGCCGAACGGATTCTCCCTTACGACAATAACGAAGGCGCGGTGTACGTGTTTCTCCCCTCTTTCGCGGATATGTCGGACCTCGCCATTATCCCCAAAACCGACATGCGCGTCGACGGCAAATCGGACTTTGATATATCCGTCTTGGGCATAAACAAACCTCACAAGCTTTCTTTCAAAGTCTTCGGCAGAAAAACCGAGCGAGAGCTCATCTTCGTGAAATCCGCAAATACGGCAACTCTTTTTATCGACACCCAATCCGGCACCACCGACTTTCTGGACAAGACAAAAAAGCACCGGGAAAGCGTGTCAATGCGGGTTTACAACCCCCACGGCACCGTCACCTACAACGAAAAGAACGCCGGAACCATGGGCGGCAGAGGCAACGCCACATGGGAATACGAACAGAAAAAGCCCTATTCCCTGCGCCTTAACGCCCCCGCGGCCTTTCTCGGCATGAGTTCCTCCACCGGCTGGGCTCTGCTTTCAAACACCTCCGACCAGTCGAATCTGCGCAACAAAACGGTGTGCGATTTCGCCGCCCGCGTCATGCCCGGCTGGACGCCCCGAAGCGAATACGTTGACGTGTATTTCAACGGCGACTACCGGGGTCTCTACCTCCTCACGGAAAATAAAGAGGTGGCCCCCGGCAAAATCGACCTCGCGAGCGACGGAAAGAGTTTCCTCATCGAATCCGACCTCTCCTACCGCTCCGAAACGGGCGTGCAGTCCTTCACCACGAGCCGAAACAAGTATTTCAAGATAGTCTTTCCCCCCAAGTGTACATCGGATCAAATCGATTTCCTCACATCGACTTTTCAATCGATCGAGGACGGTCTCGTAAAGGACAAAAGCGCCTGGAATATTCCCTTGGATCTCGACTCCGCCGCCCGCCGCTTCCTTATCGACGAGATTTTCATCAACAGTGACTGCGACCTGGGCAGCACTTTCTACCGGGTCCTGGGGGATAGAGTCTACGCCGGTCCCGTTTGGGACTACGACAACTCCCTTGGCAACGCCGCCCCCATGATTTGGGCCCGCACCGCTTCGAACCCGGAACAGATCTTCGCCGTAAACGACGAAAAACACATCTACGAGGACTGCTCCCGGGGCCGTCTGTGGTATTATCATATGTACGACAACACCCTGTTCCGCGAGAAAATCAAACAACTCTACCGAGACGAATACCGCCCCCTCCTTACGGAACTCATGAAAGAATTCCCGGCCAAAGCGGCCGCGCTTAAGCCCGCCGCGGAAATGAACGCCCTGCGGCAAAGGGAGTTGGCCATCATAATCGACGGGGAGTTCATACCCTACGACAAACAGGTGGCCGCCATCACCGACTTCCTCACCGGGCGGGTGAAATATCTTGACAATGCGTGGCTGGGCGGAGAAAAGAAATGAAAAGAATAATATACCCCCTCACACTACTGGTAATCTTCGCCGTCTGCGCCGTCGCCGCCTTCTTCCTCACCAAGCCGGAAGAACCGGAAGACGCCGCCGCCGCGGCTCTTACCTTCACCCTGCCCTCCGGTCAAAAACTGAACGCCTGGTCCGCGGGCAACGGCGACTATTACCTCTTCCTGCCCTCCTTTGCCGATCCGAAAACAATCACCCCTCCCAAGGGCATAAGCATCCCCGAGCCGGACAACATTTACACGGTTTCCGTAAACGGCAAAAGCGTTAAGCTTCACGTGCTTCGTTCGGACAACGTGCCCACGATTTTCATAGACACCGTCACCGGAAAGACGAGCCGAATACATATCAAAAAAGGCGTTCCGGAAGAGGCGAACATAACGATTATCGACCCCAAAGGCAAAGAAGAATACGCCTCAAAAGGCGGCGATATCGTGAAAGGCCGGGGCAACGGCACCTGGATGCCGGAGAAAAAGCCCTACAACATCCGCCTCACCGCCCCTAAGCCGCTTCTGGGCATGCCCGCCGGCATCGACTGGGTCCTCATTGCCAACTACTATGACAAGACCAAGATTCGCAACAAAATTATCTGCGACTTCGCCCGAGATGTGAACATTCCCCACACCCCCCGCTGCGAGTTTGCCGACGTGTACGTAAACGGCGACTACGCCGGTCTCTATCTCCTGTCCCAAAAGGCCTCCGCCACTCCCGTAAAAAGCGGCGAACTCCTCTTTGAGGTGGGTATGGACTTCCAACGGAACCCGGACGACGTATATTTCACCACCAACTGCGCCGCCAGAGGCCGCCTGGTTAAGTTCGCGAACCCCAAACGCCCCTCCGACTCCCAGCTTCAGACCCTGCGGCAAGCACTGCTTAAGGCGGAGGAGGACCTTGAGACCGACGCGGCAAAGGGCACCTGGACAAACGCTTTCGACCTCGACACAACGGCCCGGCTTTTCCTCCTGGATGAGGTTTTCATGAACACCGACGCCGATACCGCCAGCTGCTTTTATATCTTCAGAGACGGCACAATATACTCCGGTCCGGTTTGGGACTACGACGGCTCCTGCGGCCACGAAAAGATAACCTCCGCCTTCTACTCCGGCGCCTATCCGGAGCAGTTCTATCTGGCCAACGGCGACGCGGACAGAGACCGCCCCTGGTATCACCTGATGATTGAAAACGACATGTTCATGGACAAAGTGAAAGAGCTCTACCGCGACGAATACCTGCCCCTGCTGAAGGAGTACACGGAAGAACGTATTCCCGCGACGGAAAAACTCATCGAACAGGCCCGAAGCCTCGACCACATCCGCTGGCCACAAATCAACGCCATGCCCGTGGCGAAGTATCTGCGGGAAAAGACGGATTTCCTGAACCGGATATGGATTGACGGCGCGGAATACGTGAACGTGCGGTTTTACAACGAGGAGAACATCGTGGTGAACCACCGGGCGGTGCTCAAGGGAAGCACCGTTAAAGATCCGCCGCCCGGCGCTTGGTACAGAAAAGAAAACATGGACTCTTTCGACTTCAACGAAGTCATCACAACGGATACGGATTTGTATTGCTTTGAAAAGTGGAAATAAAATCGATTTTCCGGTATAATATTATTTATGAAAGGAGGAGTCCGTAATGATTGAACGCAAGTTTCGCCACGAAATGAAGTATCTCATTTCCGACGGTCAGGCGGAGCTGTTTAAGTCTCGTGTATGCGGTCTCATCGAGCCGGACTCCCATGTGGGCGCCGACGGCAAGTACACCATCACCAGTCTCTACTTCGACGACGTGGACGACCGGTGCCGCAGAGAGAACGAGGACGGCACGGACCCCCGGGAGAAGTTCCGGATTCGTATCTATAACCACTCCCCGGAGCGCATAAGCCTGGAGTGCAAGCGTAAGGAGCGGAGCAAAACCCATAAGTCCTCCTGCCGCCTAACGGTGGAGCAGACCGAAAAGCTCATGCGGGGCGAGTACCTGCCGGACATCGAAAGCCAGCCGCCGGTTCTGCTGAAACTGACGCTGCGGATGATGCTTGACCGCATGCGCCCGGTGGTGATTGTGGACTACGACCGCACTCCCTATGTGTGCAAGTTCGGCAACGTGCGCATCACTCTGGACAGTAACATCTGCTCCTCGAACAGAGCGGATATGTTCCTGGACCCCAGCATGCCCAAGCGCCCCATTCTCC
>JAGDDM010000193.1 GCA_017958015.1 Abditibacteriota bacterium
CGCCGTGCCGGAGATTCGGCAGCGGTACGCGGAGAAGTTTCACTATATTTTGGTGGACGAGTATCAGGACATCAACATTACCCAGTACATGTTGGTGCGGCTCCTCTCAAGCGTTCACGGCAACGTGTTCTGCGTGGGCGACGACGACCAGTCCATCTACCGCTGGAGAGGCGCCAAAGTGGGCATTATTCTCCGCTTCGAGCAGGATTTCCCCAAGGCCGCGGTATATAAACTGGAGCAGAACTACCGCTCAACCAAGAATATTCTGGCGGCGGCTCAGGCTGTGGTGGAAAAGAACTCGATTCGGGCGGACAAGCACCTGCGCACCGACAATCCCGCCGGCGACAGAATAGGCTACGTCTCGGCAAACTCCGATTTGGACGAGGCCTCCATGGTGGCCCAGGGCATACACGAAAAGGTTGACTACGGCTCGGACAACTACCGGGATATCGCCGTTCTCTACCGCATGAACTCCCAGTCCCGGCTGCTGGAAGAGGCTCTTATCAACCGCCTGATTCCCTACAAGATTATCGGCTCCGTAAGGTTCTACGACCGCAAGGAGATTAAGGACATTATCGCCTATCTCCGCCTAGCCGCCAGCCCCTACGAGTCCGTGTCCTTCAAGCGGGTGGTGAACGTGCCCGCAAGAGGTTTCGGCCTTACGAGCCTCGCCCGGGTGGAAAACTACGCCGCCGCCCACGAGTGTTCCCTCTACGAAGCCGCCAAGGATATGGACAGCATTATAGGTCTCACGGCCAGGGCCAAGAGCGCCTTGGAGTCTTTCCTCGCCATCATCGAAAGACTCAGGGACGCCGTGGGGAAAATGGGGCTTTTCGCTCTCACCGAGGAACTTCTGAACCTCACCGGCTACGTGACAATGCTTAAAGACGAAGGCACCTCCGAGGCTCAGAGCAAGCTTGAGAATATCGAGGAGTTTATGAACGTGGTGAGTCGTTTCGCCGACGGGGGAGGGGACGCCACTCTGGGCAACTTCCTTGAGCAGATAGCCCTCATATCCGATATCGATTCATACGACAACGGCGAGAACGCCGTCACTCTCATGACCATGCACGCCGCCAAGGGATTGGAGTTTCCGGTTGTGTACATAACCGGCATGGACGAGAGCGTATTTCCCAACGCCAGAGCCTTCGCGGACCCGGAGGAAATGGAGGAGGAGCGGCGCCTCTGCTACGTGGGCATGACCAGAGCCATGAAGAATCTCACCCTCACCCACGCGGAGCAGAGAATGGTCTACGGCAAGCTTACCCGCATGCTTCCTTCACGCTTTATCGGCGACGTTCCCCGCTCGCTTCTGGATTTGCCGGAAGCGCCGGCTCATCCCACCTATTCGGAAGTGTCGGAGAGGGCGCCGTACCGGACATTTAATCCCACGGTTGTTCGCAAACCGGCGGCCGCGTCCGGAGGCGAACCGACCTTCAAACCAGCCCAGAAAGTGCGCCACGACAAATTCGGAAAGGGCGTGGTTCTGGCGGTGAACGGCGAGGGAGACAACGAACAGGTGTCCGTGCTCTTTGACGAGGCGGGGAAAAAGAATCTTCTTGTTTCCGTGGCCAAGTCCAAGATGCGGGTTATTCACTGACTTGACATTATCGCGGTTTTCCGGTAAAGTTGATAGGTTGTGATTATCGGTTTTACGGATATAACGCAACAATATTCATTCGGAGTAAATATAAAAATGTCCAACGCAGTAGTCATCGGAATGCAATGGGGCGACGAGGCCAAAGGTAAAATCGTCGATTACCTGTCCGGTAACGCGGACCTTGTTGTTCGCTACAACGGCGGAAACAACGCCGGTCACACGGTTGTAATCGGTGAGGAAGTCTACAAGTTCCACACCGTTCCGGTGGGCATACTCAACGAGGGAGTTACCGCGGTTATAGCCGACGGCGTGGTTCTGGATCCCGCCATCGTGGCCGAGGAACTTCGTTCCCTCGCTCCCAAGGGTATCGGGAAAGAAAAGATTAAGATAAGCGGAAACACCCACGTTCTCATGCCCTGGCACAGACTCTTCGATAATCTTCAGGAGACCAGCAAGGGCTCCAAGAAGATAGGCACCACCGGCAGAGGCATCGGCCCCTGCTATGCCGACAAGATTTCCCGAATCGGTCTGCGCATGTCCGAGTTTATCGACCCCGCGAGGTTCAAGGCTAAACTTCACGATATCCTCGCGGTCAAGAACGCCATAATAACAAAGGTTTACGGCGGCGAGCCCCTGGACGAGGCGGCTATCTACGCGGAGTATTCCGAGTACGCCAAGGAGTTGGCTCCTCTGGTTTGCGATACCGCCAAGCTCATCTTCGAGGCCGCCGATTCCGGTAAGAAGATTGTTTTCGAGGGCGCCCACGGTTCCCTTTTGGACATCGACCACGGCACCTATCCCTACGTAACCAGTTCCCACTGCGTTGCCGGCGGCGCTTCCATCGGCACCGGAATCGGCCCCACCATGATCGATAAGGTCATAGGCATCACCAAGGCCTATTCCACCAGAGTGGGCGAGGGACCTTTCCCCACGGAGCTCTTTGACGAAATCGGCGACAAGATTCGCAGGCAGGGCAACGAGTTCGGAACCACCACCGGCAGACCCAGACGCTGCGGCTGGCTGGACACGGTTATCTCCCGCTTCACCGCCAGAGCAAACGGTACCACCGGCGTGGCTCTCACTCTTCTGGACGTTCTCACCGGATTCGACACGATTAAAGTCTGCGCCGCCTATGAGATTGACGGCAAGATTACCAGAGATTTCCCCACGGACGTGGAGGTTTTGGCGAAGGCCAAGCCCGTTTACGAGGAAATGAAGGGCTGGAGCGAGGATATTTCCGAGTGCAAGCGGTTCGAGCAGCTGCCGGAAGCCGCCCGGAAGTACGTAAAGCGGGTTGAACAGCTCATCGAGTCCCCGATTTGCGTCCTCGGCGTGGGCCGCCGCAGAGATCAGTCCATTATTCTCGACCACGAGATAATGACTCTGTAACCTCAAAAAAAATTACCCCATTCGAGCCTTCTATCGGAACGAGTGGGGTATTGTCTTTAATACGGCCTTGCGTTATTTATCGGCGAAGCACTTTGCGCAAAACGGAAAGGCGCCGAAAACAGCGCCTTTTTGCTTGGTGCCGAAGACCGGAGTCGAACCGGTACGAGGTCGCCCTCGGTGGTTTTTGAGACCACTGCGTCTGCCATTCCGCCACTTCGGCACGTGCGGATTATATTATAAACGGATTTGACTTTATTGTCAAGAGGAGAATATTATGAACGACGATTTCACTCCCAAAGAGCCGGTTTCCGAACCGGAAAAAAAGTATTACGCGCCCCAAAAGAGCGCAAACGCGGTTGTGCCCTTCGTCCTGGGCTGCTTCACCGCCGTTATCGTGTCGGTGCTGCTTGTCGTAATGGGTTTCGCCGCCATGTTCGGCGCTATGGGCAAAGCCTTTGAGGGTATGAGCTCCGCCGTCAAGACGGATTTCGGCGGCTCCAAAAGCGGCAATGTGGCTCTCATTCGTGTCGAGGGTGAGATAACCTCCGGCACCGGCGGCGGCATCTTTGCCGACAACGACTGCGGCGCCGAAACAATCGTTGAGTGTCTGGACGACGTGAAAGAGGACAAGAACGTGAAGGGCGTCATTCTGCGGATAGATTCCCCCGGCGGTTCCGCAGCGGCCTCCGAAGAGGTTTACAACGCGGTCATGCGTCTGCGCAAATCCGGCAAAAAGGTTTACACCTCCATGGGCGGCACGGCGGCTTCCGGCGGTTACTACATCGCCGCCGCCTCCGACAAGATTTTCGCCGACGCGAGCACACTTACCGGCAGCATCGGCGTCATCATGAGCGGCGCCGACCTCAGCGAGCTTTATAAGAAAATAGGCTACAGCCCCAACACCATCAAATCCGGCAAGTTCAAAGACATCGGCACGGCCAACAGACCCATGACCGACGAGGAACGACAGTTGTTGCAGAACATGATAGACGACGTGTACAACACTTTCCTCACCGACGTGTCAAAGGGCAGAAACATTCCGGTCGAGACGCTTCGTCCCATAGCTGACGGCAGAATCTTTACCGGCAAAACCGCCAAGGCCGCTGGCCTCGTTGACGAAATAGGCGGTCTCTACGAGACTGAGATGGCCATGGCCAAGGAACTGAAGATTAAGGAAGAGGACCTTGATGTGTTCGAGTACGAATCCGACAAGTCTCTCCGGTCGCTCCTGGGCATAAAGTTTGACGGCGGCGCGAGAAAGCTTTTGGGGAATCTTCTCCTTTCCGACGCGGTAAACGATTTGGTGAAATCCGGTGACAGATAAGAAACGCCTTGTAATCGTTGACGGCAACTCCCTGCTGTACCGGGCCTACTTCGCGGTGCGGTATCTCTCCACCAAGGACGGCACGCCCACAAACGCCCTCTACGGCTTGGCGCAGATGCTCCTGAAACTGCAGGAGGAGAACTTCGACTGCGGTATTATCGCCTTCGACACCGGCAAACCCACCTTCCGCCACGAGGAATACAAGGAATACAAGGCCCAGCGGCCGCCCACTCCCGACGATTTAAGGGCCCAGATGCCCCTTTCCCGAGATCTGGCGGAGGCCTTCGGCTACACCAAGCTGGAGCTTGACGGCTTTGAGGGTGACGACGTTATCGGCACCATGGCCCGGAAAGCGGCGGCGGAGGGCATGGAAACGGTCATCGTCACCGGCGACAGAGACGCTCTGCAGCTGGTGGACGAGAACACCAAGGTCATGCTCACCGTAAAGGGCGTCAGCGAGACGGTTCTCTGCGACCCGGAGGAGGTTGTGAGCCGCTTCGAGCTCACTCCCGCCCAGATTATTGACTATAAGGCTCTTAAGGGCGATACCTCCGACAACATTCCCGGCGTGAAGGGCATCGGCGACGTTACCGCCACAAAACTCCTGAAAGAATACGGCACGTTGGAGAACATCCTCGCCTCCCTGGACGACATGAAGAAGAGTAAGACCGTGGAAAAACTGCGGGACGGGGCGGAGGACGCCAAACTCAGCAAGCACCTCGCCACAATCGTTACGGATATGCCCATCGACGTTAATCCGGCGGAGTGCGTTCTGCGGCCCGACGTTCCCGCGCTTTTGGGGCTTTTCGCGTCGCTGGAGTTCCGGAAGATGTCGGACAGAGTCAAAGAGCTGTTCCCGGCGGAGAAGGCGCCGGAGCCGGAAGCCTACAACCCGGGGGGTTACACCGTCATCGAGACGCCGGAGGAACTGAAAAAGGTTTTGGCGGAAGCGAAGGCGGCGGGTTCCTGTTCATTCGTCTTTGAGTCCGACTCTCCCAAGCCCATATACGCCAATATCAAGGCAATTGCCATCTCTTTGGGCGCCGGCAAGACGTATTACATATCCTTCGCCCAAAAAGTGGCGGAGTCCCTTTTCGACGAGACGGAAGAACCCTCCTTTTCTTTGGCGGACTTCGCGGATTTCGCCGCCGACGAGTCCGTTGAGAAGATTTGTACCGACACCAAACTCGCCTGGGGCGTTTTCAACCGTGAGGGATACGACCTCCGGGGCGCGGATTTCGACACCTCAATAGCTTTCTATCTCCTCCAATCCGACAGAGCCTCCTACGATATGTTCGATTACGTGTTCGTGGCCGGGGCGGACGAGCTTGACGACAGGGCGAAACTCTGCTGCAGAGCGGAGCTGGCTTTCGTTATGCGGAAGGATATGGCGGATAAACTTGCGGAAGCAGGTATGTCGGATCTCTTTGAGAATATCGAGATGAAGCTGCCGCCGGTGCTGGCGGAGATTGAGCTGAACGGTTTTTACGCCGATTCCGCATCTCTGAACGCTCTTTCCGTCACCTTCGCCAACGAGATAAACGCTTTGGAAAATCTTATCTACACGGCGGCGGGGAAGAACTTCAACATCGCTTCCCCCAAACAGCTGGGCAAGGTTCTCTTTGAGGATTTGGGGCTTCCCGGCGGCAGGAAGAATAAAAACGGGGGCTATTCCACCAACGCGGACGTGCTTGACGGTCTCAAGAAACGCTATCCCATCGCCGGTTGGATTCTCCGCTACCGTGAGCTGTCCAAACTCTGTTCCACCTACGCCGACGTTTTGCCTGAGATGATTTGCCGCAAAACCGGACGCATTCACACTTCCCTCAATCAGACCGTTACCACCACCGGCAGGCTTTCTTCCATGGAGCCTAACCTCCAAAACATTCCCGTGCGGACGGAGTTGGGCCGGAAGATTCGGGGCGCCTTCGGGGCGGAAGAGGGGAACCTGCTCATATCCGCCGACTACTCTCAGATTGAGCTGCGGGTTATGGCCCACGTGACCGGCGACGAGGGACTGACAAAGGCTTTCGCCCGGGGCGACGATATCCACGCCGCCACCGCCGCGGACATATACGAGATCCCCATTGAGCTTGTGGACGACGATATGCGCCGGGCGGCCAAGACCGTGAACTTCGCCGTTATCTACGGACGGAGCGATTTTATGTTGGCCAACGATTTGGACATAAGCGTGTACGAGGCCAAGGACTTCAAGGAACGGTATTTCGACCGCTTCAAAGGCGTGAAGAAGTACACCGAGGAGACGGTTAAGTCCGTGAAAGAGCGGGGCTACGCCGAGACCCTTTTCGGGCGGCGCCGCTACATTCCGGATATCAACTCCTCCAACGGCAACATCCGTCAGGGAGCGGAGCGGCAGGCGGTGAACATGCCCATTCAGGGCACCGCGGCGGACATCATGAAAAAAGCCATGATCGACGCTTCGGACGCTCTCCGGGACCGCTTCGGAGGCAAAGCGAAGCTTATTCTTCAGGTTCACGACGAACTCTTGGTTGAGGCTCCCAAGGAGCTGGCGGAAGAGGTCGCCGAGGTCTTGCGGAAGAGTATGGAGTCGGCGGTGGAGATGAACGTGCCGCTTAAAGTCGATACGGAAATCGGGGAAAGATGGTAAAAACACGCCTTCCCAACGGCCTTACCGTCGTAAGCGAACATTTGAGCCACGCCGAATCCGTGTCTCTGGGAGTGTGGGTTCGGGCCGGCTCGAGGGACGAGTGTTCCCGGCTGTCCGGCATAAGCCACTTCACGGAGCACATGGTTTTCAAGGGCACCCACCGCAGGACCGCGGAGGAAATCTCGGCGGAAGCGGAGGGTCTTGGCTGCGATCTGAACGCCTTCACCGACAAGGAATACACCTGCTATTACACCCGCGCACTGCCGGAGTACACCGCCGGAGTGCTGGATATAATTGCCGACATGCTTACGGACCCGATGTTGTCGGAAAGTGACGCCGCCAACGAGAAGGGCGTCGTTATCGACGAAATCAGGGGCGTTGCGGACGTGCCGGAGGATCTTATTATCGACGAGACCGCGTCTCTGTTTTTCGGTTCCAATCGTCTCGGGCAATCCGTGGCCGGCAGCGAGAAAACCGTGTCCGCCTTCACTCCCGATGACGTAAGGCGGTGTATGGCAAGCCGGTATCGGACGGAAAACATCGTTGTGGCGGCGGCGGGAAAGGTTGACCACCACAACCTTGTCGCCTTGGCGGAAAAATTGTTTGCCCCGGCGGAGGGGGAAAGCGAGAAACGGACCTTCGACGAGTTCGGACCGGTTCTCGATGAGAAGATTATCCGTAAGGATGTGGAACGGGCCCAATTTACCCTTACGGTTCCCGCGTACCCCGTCGGGAATAACCGCCGCTACGCCTTGGCGATTCTCGACACCGTTCTCGGGGGCTCCTCAAGCTCTCGGCTCTTTACGGAGGTTCGGGAGAAGCGGGGACTGGCCTATTCCGTGGGTTCCTACGGCACAGCCTTCGCCGACTGCGGTACATTTACCATCTACGGCGGCACCGCCAAGGACAAGGTGGAGGAAGCCGTGTCTCTCTGCAAGGACTGCGCCCGGGATATCTGCGGCGGAGTCACCGAAAAAGAGGCGGATAGGGCGAAGAATCTTCTGCGGGCGGGCATTCTCATGAGCGGAGAGAACTCGGAGGCGAGAATGAACCGCATCGCCCGAAGCGAAATATACAATCTGCGGCACGTTCCCCAAGAGGAGAGTATCGAGCGGCTGATGGTCGTCACAACCGACGACGTCCGCGCTGTGGCGGAGGACCTCCTCGGCGGCGAGAGGTACGCTAAAGTTGTTATAACCGGAAAGTGATTGATAGTTGAGAGCCGAGTATGCTGAAAGTCTTAAGCGAAACAGAAATTAAAAATATGACTCCGAGTGAAATTGAAGTCCTTGATGACGAGTACAATGACACTCTTGATAAGTATGCTCGCAAGCATCATATTCCGTTGTACGCAATATTTAGGGCTTTTGATTTAGCGGATAAAGAAGAAGACACGCAAAAGATTATCGATGTTATAAATAAAGATTTACCTTTGGACATCGAAATTAGAGATGCCGATTATGAAGATGAGTACGAGCGGATTTTTAACGAAAGTCCTTATCGTTTCAGAACTCATCGGACAAAGGAAGATATTATAAATGCTGTGAAGACCGGTAAAAAGCTACCTTCTCCGGCTGATAATCTTCCGCCGGGAGTATGGTATAATTTTTAGGCGGTAATGTCAATTTGTAGTAGACTAAGCGACTAAGATGATAAGATATACATTGGTGTTATATGCGAAAGCCGTCTAAAGAAGAATCATTTAAATTCTATAAGAATATAGCGAATACTAAATCGGGCTTAACGGATGATGATTACTTGTTCTTGTATCATCAGATGTTTGGCGAGTCTGGAATGTCTCCGAGCGTTTGGGACACTCGCACGATTGAAGACGTCAAGCAGGCTGTAAAAACCGGAGTCAAACTGTATAATCCGGTCAAGGATATGCCAGACGGCGTTCCTTGGGACTAGCGGTTCCGGTTACGATGGATCCGATCCTGCCCGGCGTACACACGATCCGCATCATCAAGGACTCCCGTGTCGCCGAGCAGAAGGACGTTCTCAAAGGCATCACGGTACACTGCAAGGCGGACACCATGAAGGCCACGCAGCCGAAGGCGCTGCTGATGGAGGTCATCGGCGACTCCAGCACGCAGGGCTCCGGCTCCGTTGTTACGGATACCCCGGATACGACCAAGCACAGCATTTCCGTCGCGCTCTCTTACGCCTATCTCGTGCCGGACGCGTTGGATATGGACTGGGAGATGTGCGTCCGGGGCAGCCTCGGCCTCATCACAAGGACGGGCGATCCTCCCTACAACTATCAGGAGATGTACGAATACCAAAACCGCTGGCGCGATCCCGCGACAAAGTACACGTTCCCGAGAAA
>JAGDDM010000194.1 GCA_017958015.1 Abditibacteriota bacterium
ACCGAGGGGGTTCCGGCAGGAATGGTCTGCATATTCTCGACCCAATTCTCACCGCCCGTGAAAGGATTCAGCTCCGTCAACACAGCGGTAATGTTATTCACAACATTAAAACCACTGGGAAAATCGACGGTATAACCGCCGGTAAAAGCTATACCGGTATTACCCACAAATGTCCATCTGACGGGATCGGCGGCGAAAGCGGAAGCGGAAAGAGCCAAAAGGCTCAAAACGATAAGAAGTTTTCTCATGATCTTTCTCTCTGTTTACCCTTACTTTTCAATAAAATCGCGGTTTTCAAATAAAACCGATATATTATACCGCATGTCCCGGAAAATGTCAACACAGTTTTCGGAATTTTTTCAAAAAAATTTCCCGCCTTTCGACGGGAAATTTAAGCCGTATGAAATTATTTCATGGCCTCGATGGCAGCCTTTTCTACCTCAAGGCCGGCCACGTAGCCTTTCATGAAGGTCTCGAAGCCCTTGACGTCCTCGGGATCCGGTTCCATGGTGGTGCCGGACATTCCGGAGAAAACCCGCTTGTCCAGGTACTCCTGCAAATCGCCCTCTTTCTTGCCGTCGGCGAGGTAGGCTGCCAGGAGGGCGATGCCCCAGGCTCCGCCTTCGGAGGCGGTTTCCATAACCGTCACCGGTGTGTTGACGGCGGCGGCCAGGTAGCGCTGCATAACGCCGGGTGTCTTGAAAAATCCGCCGTGGCCCACGATTCTGTCCAACTTGACGCCCTCGTCTTTGAGGAGAATATCCATACCCAGCCTCACGGCGCCCAGGGGTGTGTAAAGGTTCGTCCGCATGAAGTTGGCGAGGTTAAACTTGCTGTCGGGCTTGCGGATGAAGAGAGGTCTGCCCTCGTTGATGAAGGTGATGTTCTCGCCGGAATAGTAGCCGTAGGACATAAGTCCGCCGCAGTCGGCGTCCCCCTCCAACGAGCAATTGTAAAGCTTGGAATAGAGCTCGCCGGCGTCGGCCTTGATGCCCATAAGGTCGCAGAACTGACCGAACACGCCGACCCAAGAGTTCAGGTCGGTGCTGCCGTTGTTGGCGTGGGACATGGCGCAGGGGAATCCGCAGGGCGTGGTAACCACGTCGATTTCCCGGTAGAGTTTACTAAGCTTCCGTTCGAGAATGAGCATGGCGAAGATGCTGGTTCCGGCGGAGATGTTGCAGGTGCGGGGTCCCACACAGTCGGTGGCCACCATTCCGGTGCCTGCGTCGCCCTCGGGAGGACACATGGGAACTCCGGCCTTGAGGTTTCCGCTGTCATCCAAAAGCGCCGCGCCCTTCTCGGTGAGGTTGCCGGCGAAGTCGCCGGCCACAAGAACCTTGGGGAACACGTCCCGGAGTTTTATGTCATATCCGGACTTTGCCGCCGCTTCGTCGAACTTCCGAACCATTTCCTCGTCGAAGTCCCCGGTCTCGGAGTCCACGGGGAACATGCCGGAGGCTTCGCACACGCCCACAAGCTTTTCGCCGGTGAGCATATAATGTATATATCCGGCCAGAGTGAACACGGAAGCCACCTTCTTTACGTGTTCCTCGCCGTCGATCATACGCTGCCGCAGGTGCGCCGCGGACCAGCGCAGAGGAATGTTAAAGTTACACAGTTCCGTCAGCTCGTCCGCCGCGTCGGGGGTGTTGGTGTTCCGCCAAGTCTGGAACGGGGCAAGCTGATTGTC
>JAGDDM010000195.1 GCA_017958015.1 Abditibacteriota bacterium
CGGAGACTACACCCTCGTCCCCGGCGAAAACGTTGTTGAGACGACAATAACCGTTCCGAACTTCAAACTCTGGAGCCTTGAGGAACCGAACCTTTACAGAATCACCGTCTCCTCCGCCGCCAAAGGGGAGAAGGCGGTCGACACCTACTCCGACCGCTTCGGCTTCCGGGATTTCCGCTTTGAGGACGGCTATTTCAAACTGAACGGCAAGCGGATATTCATTAAGTGCAACCACAGCGGCGGCGAGGCTCCCGTGGGCATCAGAGTGGGTCTCACGGAAGAGGTTTTCCGCAACGATATTCTCCACTTCAAGTCCATGGGCTTCAACATGCAGCGCTACATCGCCGGCATCGGACGCCGCTATCAGGCGGACCTGGCGGACGAGATAGGGCACCTTATTTTCGACGAGTCCTTCGCCGCCTGGGGCATGGGCTGGAATCTCAGCGACCAACGCAAAATGGGCAGCCGGAAGATGCTTGACTTTTGGACAAACGAAACAAAGGGCATGATCATGCGGGACCGCAACCACCCCTCCGTGGTTATTTGGTGCCTCCTGAACGAGACGCCCTTTAACGAGATTTGCATTCACGCCCACAACAGTCTCAGCGACGTTATGAGCTGGGACGACACCCGGGTGGTGCTCCTGAACAGCGGCAACTTTCACGTGGCGGTAGGCGCCACCGACAAGCCCGGCAACGGCTATGACACCTATCCCGACGAGATGAAGGTCCGCCGCACCGCCAAGTTCAACGAACCCAACGTCACATACAACGACTCCGACGGCGAGATGCGCTTCTGCGACTCCCACTGGGAACCCCGGGAGCTCACCGCCCACGTGGGCACCGGCGGCGAGAAGTCGGTTATCCGCTTCACCGCACCGGAATCCGGCTCCTACGACGCCAAAATAGCCTTTGCCGCCAGAGCCGCCAAGCCTTCCACGCCCAAAGTCACCGTGGTTGTAAGCGGCAAGGAAGTTTTCTCCGATGAGATAAACGTGAACGGCAAGCCCGACAACTGCGCTTGGTCGGGCAAACTCAATTTGAAGAAGGGCGACACCGTGGACGCGGTGGTAGGCGCCACCACCGGCGTCTATTCCGAAACCACCGCCGTTGACTTCACCGTGGGCGACCACAACGCCGCCAAGGAGTTCACCGACGCGGACAACCCCAACGGCGTCTGGTCCTACGGCTACATGGATGACAAGGGCTTCGTCCTCTACGACAGCACTTTGGCGGTGGAGAAGAACTCCACCTATCACAGCGGCGTCTTCGCCAACCCCGGCGACACCGTCTGGCAGTCCGGTCTGGACGACATTCATCCCTATCAGGGCGCGCCCCACACCGCGCCTATCATAAACACTCTCCGCAATATCGCTCCCCACGGCTGGCCCGTGTTCATCAGCGAGTACGGTGTGGGCAGCGGCATGAACCTGGACCGCCTCATTCGCAAGTACGAGGAAATAGGCTGGGGCGGCTCCGTTGACGCCAACTATTACAGAGACAGAATGAACGAGTTCATGAAATATTGGAATCTCTTCGGCATGGAGCGGATTTTCGCTTCTCCCACCCGTTTCGGCGAGGAGTCTCTGACTCTCATGGCCAGGCAGCGGGAGTTCGGCATCGACGCTCTGCGTGCCAATCCCAAGGTGGTGGCCCACTCCCTCACCGGCGGTCCGGACCACGGCTTCAGCGGCGAGGGCGTCGTCACCAAGTTCCGGGAGTACAAGCCCGGCACCGTTGACGCTCTCTCCGGCGTGTTCTCCAAGCTCCGCATATGCGCCTTCGCCGAGCCCATGAACGCCTACAACGACGCTGCAATCGACATCGACGCCATGCTCATTAACGAGGACGTGCTGGCCCCCGGCACCTACCCTGTGCGGGTGACGATTATGGGCGAGAACGGCGTCAGAGTCTACGACAAGACCCACGAAGTCACCGTGAGCGAGGGCGACCCCTTCGCGGTGCCCATTTTCAAGGATAAGGTGCGGCTGAACGGCTGTCCGGCGGGCAAGTATCACCTCTACTGCGATATGGTTGAGGGCGGCGCGCCCACCGGCGGCAAGGTGGAGCTCTTTGTGTACGACACGCTGAAATCCGACGCTTTGAAGGGCGTGTCTTTGGCGGTGCGGAACGACGACGCCGTCCTGAAGAACTTCCTCACAAGCCTTGGGGCGGCTTTCGACCCCAACGCCAAACTGGTTCTTGACACCGCTCCCTCCGACGAGGACGTGAAGCTGGCGGAGAGCGGCAAGACGGTGGTTGTGCTGAAAGCGGGAGAGGGCGCGGTTATCAACATGCCCACACCCGCCACCATGGGCGCCGCCAGCATGTGGCTCTACCTCAGAGACGACTTCGCCATGCCCGGAAATCCGGTGTTCGAGGGATTCCCCACGGGTATGATGGACCACTTCACCTACAGACAGGTCATAAGCTCCCTGATGTGGCGCTGCGACGCCGCTCCCGACGACCTCATCTCCGCCGCGGTGAACACCGCCGCTTGGATCGACGGAGGCGTCACCCTCGCCGGCTACAAAGTGGGCAAGGGTATGGTTTACCTGAACTCCCTGAACCTCCGGGAGTGCGTTGGCAACGGCGCCACCGGCGAGAAGTTGCTCGTGAATCTTATTAAATACTTAAGCGAATAAAAAATTGCCCGCTTCGGCGGGCATTTTTATTGTATTATTCGAGGGGATTATGTTAAAATAAAGTTAACTTTATTTCACGGAGGCATTGTTATGCATCTACTTAAATTCATCGCAGTCGCCGCTCTGTGCGCTTCCTGCGCCGCCGCGGCGCCGCTTCCCAAGACGAGTCAGACGATTTCCCTTGACGGTCATGACTGGCTCCTCTGCGCCGACGCCAAGAATGTGGGCAAAGACTCCGGCTGGGCGTCCGCTCCCCAAAAGGGCTGCAAAAAGGGCAGGGTCCCGGGCATTTTCCAGGAGTCTTTGGGCGACTACCACGGCGTGGCCTGGTACTACAAGACTTTCGACGCCCCCGCCTACGACGGTTTCGCCAAGGGCAAAGTCTACCTCCGCTTCTGGGCGGTGGACTTCAAGGCGGACATCTACCTGAACGGCGAGCCGGCCGGCACCCACGTGGGTAACGAGGAAATGTTCCTCGTGGACATTACAAACCTCATAAAGCCCGGCGCCGAGAACCTTCTGGCCGTCCGAATCGTCAAGCCCTCCTACAAGCAGATTGTGGACGACATGGAACTGGGTGAGATTCCCTCCCGCAACCAGACCGACCCCATCGGCCCCGGCAGCGACTACAACTACGGCGGTCTCACCGACTCCGTGGAGCTCATCTACGCTCCGACGGTGATGATTCGGGACGTGTACGTTAAGCCCGATTGGAAAACCGGTGAGGTCGAGGTTATCGCCACCGTAAACAACTCCTCGGAAAAGACCTACAAGGGCGAAATGACCTTCACCATAGCTCCGGCCATGAGCGGCGAGGACATCGTAAGCGAGACTTTTTGGGCCAAGGCCGCTCCCGGTGAGACCACAATCAAAACCAAGTTCATTGTCCCCAACCACAAACTTTGGAGCCTTGAGGAGCCCAACCTCTACCGCCTCTCCGCCGAGTCCGACTTCAGCGACATGGCCATGAACGACAGCTACTCCACCCGCTTCGGTTTCCGGGATTTCCGTCTTGAGGACGGCTATTTCAAACTGAACGGCAAGCGGATATTCGTCAAGTCCAACCACAGCGGCGGTGAAGCTCCCGTGGGCATCCGCGTGGGTCTCACGGAGGAGACTTTCCGCAAGGACCTCCTGCAGTTCAAGACCATGGGCTTCAACATGCAGCGCTACATCGCCGGTGTGGGTCCCCGGTTCCTCATGGACCTCGCCGATGAGATAGGCATTCTCGTCTTCCAGGAATCCTTCGCCGCCTGGGGCATGGGCTGGAACCTCACGGACCCGGCCAAGAACGGCAGCGAAAAGATGCTGGGTTTTTGGGACAACGAGACCAAGGGCATGATCCTTCGGGACCGCAACCACCCCTCCGTCGTTGTTTGGTCCCTGCTTAACGAAAACTTCAGCGACCCCATGTACACCCACGCTTCTCAGTGTCTGGACATGGTGACCGCCATCGACGACACCCGCTTCATCATACTCAACAGCGGCAACTTCCACGTGAAAACCACTCCGGATATACCGGAAGCCATGAGCGAGTGGCGGAACTTGGGCACTAACGAGCCCAACGTTACTTTCAACAACTCCGACGCGGTTATGACCTTCTCCGACTCCCACTGGGAGCCCCGGGAGCTGACTCTCCACCCCGGCTGGGACAAGCAGGCCTCGGTTCTGCGCTTCACCGCCCCCGCCGACGGCGCCTATAAGGTTGACGTTAAGTTCGCCGCCGGAGCCGCCAAGCCCACCACATCCGATGTCGGCGTGTACGTGAACACCAAGGAAGTCTTTTCCGAGTACA
>JAGDDM010000196.1 GCA_017958015.1 Abditibacteriota bacterium
AACCTCCCGCTCAGTTGAACGGGAGGTTTTTTCGTTATACGGTGTCGAGAAACATCCGATGTATTCGGTTGTCGCCGGTCAGTTCCGGGTGGAAGGACAGGGCGATGATTTTTTTATGCCTCACGGCGACTACTCGGCCGCCGACTTTTGCCAGCACTTCCGTCTGTCCGGGATCGGATACGTAGGGCGCCCGAATGAACACCATGGGGTAGGGACCGATGCCCTTAAACTCCTTTTTAGCGTTGAAACTGCCCAACTGCCTGCCGTAGGCGTTTCGGCGGACGGTGACCGGAAGGACGCCCAGGTGTTCCTTTTCCGCCAGCAAAATCAGCCCGGCGCAGGTGGCGAGGACCGGCAGCCCGTCGAGAATCATTTTCCGCAGGGGTTCCGCCAGCCCCGTTTCCCGCAGCAGTTTTCCCTGCGCGGTGCTTTCGCCGCCGGGCAGGACTATGCCTTGCAGACCCGCAAGGTCCCGGGGCTGCCTGATTTCCCGAACCTCCGCCCCGAGGCTTCGGAGCGTCTTTTCGTGCTCGATAAAGGCGCCCTGCAGAGCGAGCACGCCTATCATCAGACGCCTCTTTCTTCCATGATGAGCTCAATCTCGTCGGCGTTGATGCCCACCATGGCTTCCCCAAGGTCCTCGGAGAGTTCAGCCAAAAGGTCCGCGTCCTCAAAGTTTGTCACCGCCCGAACAATGGCGCTTGCCCGCTTGGCCGGGTTGCCGGACTTGAATATGCCGGAGCCCACAAAGACGCCCTCGGCTCCCAGCTTCATCATGAGAGCGGCGTCGGCGGGTGTGGCCACGCCTCCCGCGGCAAAGTTCACCACCGGCAGCTTTCCTGTTTCGTGAACGCCGAGGAGCAGGTCGTAGGGCACGCCCAGACGCTTGGCCTCCTCGAAAAGTTCGTCTTCACGCATGGAGAAAACCTTTCTCATTTCCCCGTTGATTTTCCGCATATGCCGCACCGCCTGAATGACGTCGCCGGTGCCGGGCTCGCCCTTGGTGCGAATCATGGCGGCGCCCTCGGCAATTCGTCTCAGGGCCTCGCCCAAGTCTCTCGCGCCGCAGACGAAGGGCACGTCGAAGGCGGTTTTGTCGATGTGGTAGAGGTCGTCGGCGGGAGAGAGAACCTCCGACTCGTCGATATAGTCAATCTCCAGCGCCTGCAGAATCTCCGCCTCAACGATGTGGCCGATTCGGCATTTTGCCATAACCGGAATCGTCACCGCGTTTTGAATGCCCTTAATCATCTTGGGGTCGCTCATTCGCGACACACCCCCGGCGGCTCTTATGTCCGCGGGAATCCGCTCAAGAGCCATGACGGCGCAGGCACCCGCGTCCTCGGCGATTTTCGCCTGTTCTGGTGTGGTCACATCCATGATGACGCCGCCCTTGAGCATTTGCGCCAGTCCTTTGTTCAATTCGAATCGATTGTTTGCCATGTCGGGCCTCCTTGAAATATTTACGTGAATATTATATAATACAACCGGCTATATGAAAATAGCCGAAACGATATATTTTTATAATACCGGTTTTGATTATGCTCACATACAATTTCCTCAAAAACAAGGTGCCCCTCTATGAGCAGCTGTACGAATACATCAGAAACGACATCGTGTCGGGAACGATATCCGCCCACGAGAAGCTGCCATCCCGCCGCACCTTCGCCGCCAACAACGGCATCAGCGTCATCACCGTCCAAAACGCCTACGATCGGCTCATAAGCGAAGGCTACGTCTACTCCCGGCCCGGCAGAGGCTACTACGCCGCGGAGATACCGGAGACGGCTTTTTCCCGGGCGGATACGGCGGCGGCGCCGTTGCCCGAGGAGGAGGATAAGCACCTCATCGACTTTTCCGATAACCGCACGAGACCGGAAAACTTTCCCTTTTCCGTGTGGGCGAAGTTGTCCCGGGAGGTGCTGTCGACGAAGGAGCGGGAGCTGACGGAAATATCTCCCGCCGGGGGCGTGGAACCTTTGCGCCGAGCCGTCGCCCGGCACCTGAAGTCTTTTCGGGGCATGTCCGTGGACCCGGACAGGGTTGTTGTGGGCGCCGGGTCGGAGTATCTCTACGGAGTTTTGTTCCGCCTGCTGGGCGCGGACAAGACCTATTGCACCGAGAACCCGGGCTACAAGAAGCTGGAGCGGATATACGCTTTGCACAACATAAGCCGGGTTTGGGCGGATATGGACGACAAGGGCATAAGCGCGGAGGAGCTGCGCCGCACCGGGGCGGAGGTGGCCCACATCACCCCCAACCACCACTTTCCCACGGGGATAACCATGCCCGCCGGCCGCCGCTACGAGCTGCTGGCCTGGGCCAACGAGGTTGAGGGCAGATATATCATCGAGGACGACTACGACAGCGAGTTCAGAACCTCCGGCAAGCCCATGCCCACGCTGTCCGGCATCGACGGCTGCGGCAAGGTGGTCTATATGAACACCTTCTCCAAGTCTCTGACGCCAACCATTCGGATAGGGTACATGGTGCTGCCCGCCACCCTCGCGAACCGCTTCCGGCGGGATTTCTCCGGCTTCAGCTGCACCGTGTCCAACTTCGAACAGTACACGCTGGCGGAGTTCATATCCCGCGGGTACTTCGAGAAGCACATCAACAGGACAAGATCATACTACTCCAAACTTCGGGAGAGTCTGATTCGGTATATCGGGGAAAACCACGGGGATGTCTGCCGGGTGACAGAGAACGATTCCGGGCTCCATTTCCTGATTGAGCTTGCCACATCCCTCTCCGATGAGGAGGTTCGCCGCCGAGCCGAGGATAGGGGAATCCGAATAAAATCCCTCTCCGATTACGATTTCGGCGGCGGGGGAGGGGACAGCCACCGTTTCCTCATAAACTATTCCCGCGTGGACGAGGACACCGCCCGCAACGCTCTCCGGGAACTCTTCGCCCGAATAAGGGAATAACAAAATCCGGCGGACTATTGAAATAAAAGCCGGGATATGGGAAAATAGTTATGGGTTTGCTTTATACGCAATCGTAAGGGAGAAACACTATGAAAAAGATTTTCGGATTTGTTTTGCTTGCGGCGATGATGACCACCGCGGTATTCGCTATTCCGGCATCGGAACAGGCGGCGATAGACGATCTCGCGGCGATGATCGGCCGGGCGCCGTCCTACACCACGGAAAACGACCGTATCGTCACCCTCAATCTCTACGGGAAAAACATCGCCTCTCTGCCTCCGAGCATCGTCAACCTGACCGCCTTGCGGCTTATCGACCTGCGGAGCAACAACTTCACTTCCGTGCCGGAGCAACTTTGCGAGATGACGAGCCTCAGGGAACTTCACCTGAGTACAAACCACCTCACGGATTTGCCCGAAAGCATGGGCAATCTGACCGGTTTGGAAGGTCTCTACATCGACTATAACCGGTTTTCCGTTCTGCCGTCCTGCGTGGAGAAGTTCAAAAATCTGAAACGTTTGGACCTCAGCGACAACAACCTCACCTCCCTGCCGGGGTGGATAGGCGGCCTCACGGAGATTGTGTGGCTTGACCTTAACTCCAACAACCTCGCGTCCCTGCCGGAAAGCATGGGCAACCTGACAAAAACGGAGTGGCTCTGGCTGTACAACAACAATCTCACATTCCTGCCCGCCGGCATCGGCAACATGAGGAAACTGGAGAGACTGGGGCTTTGGAGCAACAAACTCACGTCTTTGCCGTCGAGCATAGGCAGCCTGACCTCCCTCAAATATCTATGGGTCATGGATAACAACCTCACGTCTCTGCCCGCGAGTATCGCCGATCTCAAGAGCAACGATTGGGCGGTAACCCCTGACTTTAGCCGCAACCGACTGCCTTCGCCCGAACTGAGAAAAATCCTGCCCGCAAACGAGGTGGAAGGACAATTCGGAACCCAACACTGACTTCACGGCGCGCTCCCACCGGGGCGCGCCTTTTCGTAAAAAATCCCGGTTTTTTTCGGGAAAACGTATTGAATAAAAGCCGGGAATATGGGAAAATAGTTATAAATCGGGATGACCCGAAAACGATGAGGTATATCATGAAACTTACTTACGACGTCCTGCGGGACAAGATTCTCGGCTGCTGGAACGGCAAGAACATCGGCGGCGTTCTGGGCGCGCCCATGGAGGGTTTGCGGCAGATTAACAACGTTGAGTTCTACGTTCAGAAGGACCTTGACGGCAATCCGCCCCCCAACGACGACCTTGATCTCCAGCTTCTGTGGCTCATCGGCGTGGAGCGGTTCGGCAAGGACCTTGACGCTTCCAAGCTGGGCGACTACTGGATGAGTTACATCATTCCCAACTGGTCTGAGTACGGCATGGGCAAGAACAACATGCGTGCCGGCTGCAAGCCGCCCATCTCCGGCGTGTGGAACAACCCCTTCGGTCAGAGCTGCGGCTGTTTCATTCGCTCCGAACTCTGGGCCTGCCTCGCTCCCGGCAATCCGGAACAGGCGGTCCGCTTCGCCTACGAGGACGCAATTTGCGACCACTACGGCGAGGGCGTCTACGGCGAGCTGTTCTGCGCCGCCATCGAGTCCGCCGCCTTCGTTGAAAGCGACCTTGAGAAACTCATCGAGATAGGTCTTTCCTACATTCCCGCGGACTGCCAGCTGGCCAAGGCCATCAACATCGCCCGGGAATGCTACAACTCCGGCAAGCCCTGGCAGGAAGCCCGTAAGCGCATCCTCACTGAGACTCCCGGCACCTTCGGCCTCCAGGAGAGGCACCCTTGGGAGATCGAGGAACAGTTCGACTATGACGAACCCTGCGTGGACGCTCCCAGCAACGTGGCCTTCGTGGTTTTGGGCATGCTCTACGGCGAGGGCGACTTCGGCAAGAGTCTTTGCACCGCCGTCAACTGCGGCGAGGACACGGACTGCAGCGGCGCCACATTGGGAGCCCTTTTCGGCATCATCCACGGTAACGCGGCCCTTCCGGAGAAGTGGACGAAGCCCATCGGCAACATCATCAACACCAAATGCGTTGACCGCACCAACGGCATAGCTCTGCTTCCCTATACCACCGACGAACTCACGGACCGCACAATCGCCGCCATTCCCCTCATGCTTAACCGCAGACTGGTGAACGTCCTGGGCAACGGCGTGGAGGTGGAGACCGCGGAGACATTGGAGAACACCCATTTGGACGACAGGGCTCGGGGCGTGGGCTGCAACTATTCCAAGAAGATGGACGACCTCATTGCCCGCACTCCCTATCAGCAGGAGAATCGGTTCAACACTTTTAACGTCATCCTCGACTACAAGGGCGACCCAACCATTAAATTGGGCGAACCCCGGAAGCTGGGCATAATCATCGAGCAGGGCAGCCTTGTGGACCATCAGCAGTTCTTCACCGTGCGGCTCTACACATCCGACAGCCTTGAGGTCATGCAGGGCTACTCTTTCGCCATGCCTCTCAACAACCAATACCGCACTCGGGCGGAGCTTGAGTTCGACGTCTTCGCCGAAACTTTCACCGAGGGCAAGCAGTACGTGATTGTCGACGTGTCCGTTGAGGGCAGACACAGCGACGGCATCTGCAAGTTCGTTCTCTATCCGGAGGCCTGATAATGAAGCTTGCCTATGACGTTTTGAGAGACAAAATTCTCGGCTGCTGGAACGGCAAAAACGCCGGCGGCGTGGTGGGCGCGCCCTTCGAGGCCAAGCGGGGCGTCTTCGACATCGACTTCTACGTCCAGAAAGACATCAACGGCAACCCCCCCGCCAACGACGACCTCGATTTGCAACTTCTGTGGCTCTGCGGCGTGGAGCGGTTCGGCAGACAGATTAACTCCGACATCCTGGCCGACTATTGGATGAGCTACATCATTCCCAACTGGGCGGAGTACGGCACCGCCAAGAACAACATGCGGGGCGGCATGAAGCCTCCGGTCAGCGGCAAGTGGAACAACAACTTCGGTCAGAGTTGCGGCTGTTTCATCCGCTCCGAACTGTGGGCCTGCCTGGCTCCCGGACACCCGGAAATCGCCGTGCGCCTCGCTTACGAGGACGCCATCTGCGACCACTGGGGCGAGGGCGTCTACGGCGAGCTCTTCTGCGCAGCTCTGGAATCCGCCGCTTTCGTGGAGAACGACCTCTACAAGCTGGTGGAGATAGCCTTCTCCTACATTCCGGAGAACTGTCAGGTGGCCAAGGCCGTCAGGATTGCCATGGACTGCTACAATTCCGGCAAGACCTGGCAGGAGGCTCGGAAGGCCATCCTCACGGAGACCCCCGGCACCTTCGGCATTCAGAACGTGCGTCCCTGCGATGTTGAGGAAGATTTCCCGGAGGCGGAGCCCGGCTGCGACGCTCCCAGCAACATCGGCCTTACGGTTCTGGGTATTCTCTACGGCGAGGGCGACTTCGGCAAGAGCCTTTGCATAGCCGTCAACTGCGGCGAGGACACGGACTGCACCGCGGCCACCCTGGGCGCCATGTTCGGCATCATCCACGGCAACTCCAAGCTTCCGGAGAAGTGGATGGCGCCCATCGGCAACAAGATTAACACCAAGTGCATCAACGTCCGGGGCTACGTTCCCCACAACGATTTCGTGCCGCTTCTGCCCAAGACCACCGATGAGCTGACGGACAGAACTCTGGCCTGCATACCCTCCATTCTCGATTGGCGGGACGTGGATATGCTCTCCGATAGAGGGCTTTCGGTGATGACCGCCGAGCGGCTGGAGAACGACCACGAGAACCTGTTCCCCATAGGCTGCGGCTTCGCTTTCTTCAAGAAGATAGACGAACTCATCAACCGCAGTCCCTACCAGGTGGAGAATCACTTCAACACGTTCAACGTGATTCTGGACTACATGGGCGACCCCACAATTAAGGTGGGCGAGCCGCGGAAACTGGGGGTTATTATCCGCCAGACCCGCACCATCGAGCACCAGCAGTTCATGAAAGTGCGGCTCTACACCTCCTCCGATCTGTACATTCCCAAGGGTTACGCCTTCGCCGCGCCCCTCAACAACACCTACGGCTCCGAGATTAAGTTCGAGTTCGAGGTCTACGCCGACGAGCTCACGGAACCGGACCAGTTCGTGGTGGTGGATGTGTCCGTGGCGGACAGGCACAGCGACGGCATCTGCAAGTTCGTTCTGCACCCCGCTTTCTGACAGAATACAAAAACATTTCGGTTCCGGCGCATTCCGCCGGAGCCGTTGTTGTAGGTAAGACCATGAAATACGTCCTAATCCTTATTCTCCTCGCTTCCTGTGCCTTCGGCGGCGATATTATTGACAGACGGTCCGACACCTGGACAGCCACCGACGCCCTTGGCAGGACTCTGCCGGATTTCGACGTCCTCGGCGGCGTCCGCAAAGACAGATACGTGGGCATATTCTACTTCCTGTGGCTGGGACAGCACAACACCTATTTGGAAAAGGGCCCCTATGACGTGGCCAAGATTCTGAAAGCACACCCGAAGGCCATGAGCGATTGGAACGACCCTCTGTGGGCGCCCCCCATGCCGGAGACGGTTCAGCACTACTGGGGCGAGCCCCTTTTCGGCTACTACCGGGGCTCCGACCCCTGGGTTCTGCGGAAGCACGCGGACATGCTCACCGACGCCGGCGTGGACTTCGTTGTCTTTGACATGAGCAACGGCTTCATCTACGAGGAAAACCTCATAGCTCTTTGCGAGACTTGGACCGAGATGCGGCGGGAGGGGAACGGAACGCCCCAAATCGTCTGCCTCACTCCCTTTTGGAATCCCGTTGACACCGTGGAGCGGCTGTGGAATCTCATCTACTCCGAGGACAAGTACAAAGACCTGTGGTTTATGTGGGAGGGCAAGCCCTTGTTGCTTGCCGACTTCAACCTCATGCGGAGCGGGAAGTGCGATAAGTACGCGGATTTCTTCACCCTCCGCCGCCCGGAAGCGGGCTACTTCGACAAGGCCTATTGCCCGAACAGTTGGTCGTGGCTCCAAAAGTACCCCCAGCATATCTTCATGGACGATGAGGGGAACATCGAGGAAATGAGCGTGGGCGTGGCTCAAAACGCGAACGAGCGGGGGCTCTGCGCTTTCAGCGAGCCCGGCACCTACGGCAGAAGCTACCACGGCGGCAGGGACGATGAGCGGGAGGACGGCTACCTCTACGGTCTCAACTTCGCCGAGCAGTGGGACAGGGCTCTGAGCGTGGACCCGGAGGTGGTTTTCGTCACCGGCTGGAACGAGTGGATTGCCTGCCGTCTGAATAACTTCCACAACAGCGACGGCGCGGTGCAGTTCGTGGACTGCTACTCCGCGGAGAAGAGCCGGGACATCGAGCCCATGAAGGGCGGCTACGGCGACAATTACTACTACCAACTGGCGGCCAACGTGCGGAAGTTCAAGGGCGGCCGGGAGCAAAAAGCGGTTACGGAGCGGCTGACGGTTACGGACGCGGCATCCTGGGACAAGGTGAAGCTTACCTATCGGGATTCAATCGGCGACACCGCCCACAGGGATTATCTCGGCGCCCAGGGCGCGGGACCATATACCAACAACACCGGCAGAAACGACATCGTGAGCTGCAAGGTGGTTCGTGACGACGAGTTCGTCTACTTCATGGCCCGGTGCCGGGAGCCGATAACATCGATTTACGACGGCTGCCACATGGTGCTGATGATTGACGCGGACAACGACCCCACCACCGGCGAAAACTCCTTCGACTACCGGGTGAACCATCTTATCCTGTCGGACAAAACTTTGATTGAGTCTTTTGACGGCGACGAGTGGGTTGAGTGCTGCGAAGCCCGATATGAGCAGGAGGGCGACATGTTCCTCGTTGAGGTTCCCATCTATGTTTTGGGCTTCACCGCCGACGAGGATGTGACGCTGGGTTTCAAATGGTTCGACCACATCCGCAAGCTCGGCGACCCCATATCCTGGATAAGCGACGGCGATACGGCTCCAAACGGAAGATTTGTGTATAAATATATTTC
>JAGDDM010000197.1 GCA_017958015.1 Abditibacteriota bacterium
ACCCGAATAAGCTGGGACCGGTTCTCCTCGGACCAGGAGATGTATCTCGGCGCTTTGTGGGAGCCGAACCGCTTGTAGGAGTTTTCCGTGGGGTTCATGAAGAGGGTTATTTCCCGAATGCGGTCAAGAATACCGGCGATGACATGGCCCATGTTCTCCGGAGTGGCCTTGTCCTTGAGTGAAAGGTTGATGTGGAAGCCGTTGCCGGGAGCCTTGGGCAGGGGCTTGGGTGAGAGGTTGCCGCTGACACCGTTTCGGCGGGCGACAATCTTTACGATGGTGCGGAAAGTCATGGCGTTGTCCGCGGCGGTGACGGCGTCGGAATATCTGAAGTCAATCTCGTTCTGGCCGGGGCCCTGTTCGTGGTGGGAGCTCTCCGGGCGGATGCCCATCTGCTCCAATGTGAGACAAATCTCCCGGCGCACGTTCTCACCCCTGTCCTCGGGAGCGATGTCCATATAGCCCGCGTTGTCGTAGGGGATATCCGTGGGATTGCCTTTTTCGTCGCACTCGAAGAGGTAGAACTCTTGCTCCGCGCCGAAGGTGAACTCGTAGCCTGCAGCTTTCGCGTCCGCCACCGCTTTCTTAAGAAGCTCGCGGGTGTCGCATTCGAAGGGAGTGCCGTCGGGCCGGGTCACGGCGCTGAACATGCGGATTACTTTGCCGTGCTCCGGGCGCCAGGGGAGACCCACAAGAGTCTCCGGGTCCGGCTTCAGAAAAAGGTCGCTTTTGGCCTCGTCGCCGAAGCCATCCACCGCTGAGGCGTCGAAGGCGATGCCGTACTCGAAGGCCCGGGGCAGCTCCTCGGGCATGACGGATATGTTCTTCTGTCGGCCGAACACGTCGCAGAAAGCCAGACGAATAAACTTTACGTCCTCCTCTTTGACGTATTCCAGGACTTCTTCTTTTGAGTATTTCATAATAATCCTCTTATCAGTTAGCCACATACATGCGCTTGTAGGGGTTGCCGCTGTCGGGAGTCACCACGGTGAAATCGCCGCTCAGCACGTACTCCGGATCGCGGTCGAAGAGGGCGCAGTATTCCTCAACATAGCGCCGCAGTTCCGCCTTGTCCTCCTCGGTGGCGGGACGAGCCGTCACCTGACCGGGGAAGCGCACATCTTCGCACTTCGAGCGCAGGAACATCTTGCCGCCGTGCATGCCGGTGCAGGGGAAGTTGCCCACAATGCGGTCCGTTTTCCTGTCCAGACCCAGAACCACGATGACGCCTCCCGCTTGGTACTCGCCCAGGAAGCTTCCCGCGCAGCCGCCAATCACCATAACCGGAACCTTTTCCTTGTAGGCCTTCATGTGGATGCCCGCCCGGTAGCCGGCGTTGTTTTTCACGAATATTTTTCCGCCCCGCATGGCGTAGCCCGCGGCATCGCCGATGTTTCCGTGGACGATGATCTCGCCGTCGTTCATGGTGTCGCCCACCGCGTCCTGGGCGTTGGCCTTAACCGTGATGACGGCGCCGTTCAAATAGGCTCCCAAAGCGTTGCCCGGGACGCCTTCGATGGTAATATTCTTGTCCGCCATGCCCGCGGCGATAAACCGCTGGCCCAGACATCCGGTTATTTCGCATTCTTTCCCCGCGGCGCGGAGATTTTCGTTGATTTCTTTATTTCCGAGATTTTTTGCGTCTATCAACATAATATTATACCACACTTCCGAATTTTTTCGCACGGATATCCTTGTCGAAGGATATCGAGGAGGCAACTTTCACCATGGAGGCGAAATCCACGCTGTCCAGAGGAGTCCGCTCCCGAATGAGGGATGTGTATATTCCGGCCCGCTCCGTGTCGCCCATGATAATGAAGCCCACAAGTTTGTTATCGCCTATGAAGAACCGTTTGAAGCCGAGGTCGGACTTTTCCTCCAGGAGCTCACCGGAGCGGCTGCCCGCGGTCATTATGTGGAGACCGAGAAGTCCCAGAGAGTTCATGGGCACGGCCTTGTCGAAAACCTCGTCGCCGCCGGCCATGTTGACACCCGCGGCGTGGCCCTGGAAGTAGGCGTTGGGCAGGAGGGCGAGAATCTTGTCGCTGTCGTCGGATATGTCGCGGCACTGGGTGCAGTCACCGGCGGCGTAAATGTCTTTAACCGTCGTTTCCGACCGCTCATTTACGGCGATTCCCCGGGGAACGTCGCAGCCGGCGTTCTTGGCTATGGCGGTGTTGGGCCGCACGCCCACGGCAATCACGAGAACGTCGAAGTCCACGGTCTTGCCGCTCTTCATAATCGCTTTGTGACCCTCGAAGAGCTGGGCGCTGTCGCCGAGAAGCAGGGTAATTCCCTTTTCCTCAAGGTGGTTTTTCACAATCTCCGCGCACTCTTCGTCCAGAATGCTGGGGAGGACTCTGTCCGCGAGGTCGCAGACGGTGATGCTTCCCGCCCGCTCGATGAGACCCTCGGCGCACTTGAGGCCGATGAGACCGGCGCCGATAATCAGCACTCGGGAGGTCTCGTCCACGGCCTTTTTGAGGGCCACGGCGTCGTCCATTGTCATGAAGCTGAACTTGCTCTTTACGGTGTCGAGGCCGTTGAAGGGGGGCACGAAGGGGCTTGAGCCCGTGGCCACGCAGAGGGAAGTGTAGGGCAGTACGGTTCCGCCCTCAAGGGATACGGTCTTGGCTTCGAGGTCGATTTCCGTTGCCTTTCTGCCGTAGATAACTTCGCAGCCGTTGACCTCGTAGAAGTCATCCGGGCGGCAGTTCATTTTGTTTTCGTCGGTTTTGTCCTCAAGGTAGTAGGAGATGAGGGGGCGGCAGTAGACAGGGCGGTTTTCCTCGGATACGACGGTGATTTTTCCGTCCTTATCGACTTTGCGAATGCCCTCTATGCAGCCCAGGGCGGCGGTGCCGTTGCCGATTATAACGTAATTTTTCATTTCGCGTCCCTTTCCTCGTAGACAATGGCGGCGTTGGGACAGCCCTTGACGCAGGCCGGTTCGCCGCAGGCGTTCTTAAGGCAGAGCTCGCATTTTTGCATTATGCCGTCCTCGCCGGGAGCCAGAGCGCCGTAGGGGCACACCAAAACGCAGGTGAGACAACCCACGCACCGTTCTCTGTCGGCTCGGATGACTCCGTCCTCCATTTTGAGGGCGGAGGCGATGCAGCTTTTGACGCAGATGGGGTCGGTGCAGTGGCGGCAGGACACGGCGTAGGATATTTTGTCGTCTCCCTCAACGTGGATACGTGGATATATCCGTTTGCCCTTAAGGGCGCTGACCATGTCCGGTTTGCCGGAGTTGGCGAAGGCGCAGTTGTACTCGCAGAGGTGGCAGGCTATGCACCGTTTTTCGTTGACGTATAT
>JAGDDM010000198.1 GCA_017958015.1 Abditibacteriota bacterium
AATCCTCCTGTCTTTTCTTTTAAACTCACTATATATATATTATATTATACCGGATTTATACCGGATACGCAATTTAAAAAGACCTCATTCCCTTTAAAATTTCGGGGAATGAGGTAATATTTTTTTTCATAGGGAATAGGGGTGGTGTTTTGCTGTCGCAAAACGGATTATAAAACTCACATTGCAATGCGGGTTATCTGAATCCGTCGGCTCTGCCGACACATTCCCTGACACCTGACCCCAGGCCCCTGACCCCTATAATCTCACAATACGAGAGAAGGAGCACTATATACTCTGGCTCCCAGCTCGGCGTCCAGGGCGTAAAGTCCCTTGGCGTCGCCGCCGAAGAGCTCCATCTTCTTGCAGAGGCCGTCGGCGTTGGTTTCTTCCTCGCCCTGTTCCTTGATAAACCAATCCAGGAACTGCATGGCTCTGAAGTCCTTCACGTCGTAGGCGGCGGAGTAGATGTTGTTGATGAGGCTTGTGACGTATTTTTCGTGCTCAAGACCGGCGGCCAGGGGCTCGGCGAGACCCTTGAAAGTCTTGTCCGGCTTGGCGATGGCTTCGTAGGTGACCTTTTCGCCGTTGTTCTGGAGGTATTTGACGAAGAGGAGAGCGTGGTCCCGCTCTTCCTGAGCCTGAATGGAGTACCAGTTGGCGAAGCCGTCAAGACCCTGCTCGGTGTAGTAGTTGGCGAAGTCCAGATAGAGATAGGCGGAGTAGAGCTCCTTGTTAATCTGGTCGTTCAAAAGCTCGTGAAGTTTTTTGTCCATATTTCTTATCCTTTCCAAAGACCGTGGAGATTGCAATAGGCGTAGGCGGCCTCAACCTCGTCGCCGTCGACGAGGGCGAAAACGACCTTGGGAGCGTCGCCGGGCTTCAGGGCCTTGCGCTGGTTGCCCTGCTTCGTCTGCAGGGAAACCCACTCGATGAAGTGTTCTTCCGCCATGGGATGGGCGGCGCTGCCGACCTCAACGGTAACGAGATTGCCCTCGACCTTGACCACGGGGACATGCTTTTCCGCAGAGGCGTCAACGCTTCCGGGAACGATTTCTTTCATGTTTTCGCCGCAGCACTTAACCGGCACGCCGGAGTTCTTGGCAAAAGCGATGATGTTGCCGCAATGGGCGCATACGTAAAACTTCTGTTCCATAAGAGTTCCTTTCTATTTGAGAACGTGGCTGGGTTCCAAAACCAGAACCGAGGGGCTCGCCGGAATATCCGTGGGCTCGAATCGGGTTACACCCAAGCGAACAACGTTCAAAATTCTGTTTGTGAAGTCCTCCACCGGACCGATGGGGAAAGAGCACCAGGGGGTGGAGAAATGCATGGGGATGATGACCTTGGCGCCGAGGTCGGCAACCACTTCTTCGGCGGTGGCGGCGTCGATGGTGAAGTAGCCGCCCACGGGAACCAGGACGATGTCGGTTCTGCCGATTTCTTTGAGCTCGGCGGGTGTGAGTTTGCGGCCCAAATCACCCAGGTGCACGAGGGTCATGCCCTCAATCTCAAGGACAAAGACGATGCTTTTGCCTCTCTGGGCGCCGCCGTTTTCGTCGTGGTCCGTTTCGATGCCCTTTATCTTTATGTCGCCGAAGGTGTAGCTGCCGGGCTTGTCGAAGACCGTGGGGTTGCCCTGTACGAACTTAAGACACCGGTGGTCCGGATGGGAGTGGGACACGCACACCGCGTCCGCCTCGCCGCAGTAGGGCACGTATTTCAAAGAGTCGCCGTAGCCCTCGGGATCGTATGGGTCGAAGAGAATCTTGGCGCCGTTCTTGGCGGTCACCAGAAACGAGGAGTGGGCGATATATAAAATTTCCATATTGCCTCCTAATGTGCCACGGAAATCGGCTGATGATACTCTATCGGCGCCGGCTTGTCAACGCAATGAATGAAGAAAGCCGCCGCGGCGAGAAGAGCTATGATTACCCAAAATCTGATGTTGCTTTTCAATGGCCGTTACCCGTATAATATTAATAGGCGGATATCACCGCTGAATCTATTATACCGGTTTGAGGTTTCGATTTCAAATGAAAACGAAAGCGGTTCTGCTTATAATACTTCTCTTTTTCGCCCTTGGTTCCTGCAACGGCGAATCTCTCCGGATTATTTATACCAACGACATAGAGGGGCGGTTCTTTCCCTGCGATTGCGGCGGCGCCGGGTCCGCGGGTTTCGCCCGCACAGCCGGCGTAATCGCCAAACTCCGCAGGGAGAAACCGAACTCGATAGTCGTGGACTCCGGAGGCTTCATCGACAAGTCTTACAAGGCCTCCCTGGCCTCCGATTTGGCGAAAACCGCCGGTTACGACGTCATGTCCCGTTCCGGCAAGGCCGTGTTCAATACCGCCGCCGTCAAAACCGTTGAGAGCGGGGCGGTGTACCTCAAATCCGCCGCCTTTGTCTCCGCCGGCTCCGAGGGTGATCTCCGCAAAGGCAAGCCGGTTCTTATCGCCTTGGACAGAGAGGGCAAACTCACCGACGCCTATCTCAAATCCGCCAAAAACGGTCCGGATATCCTTATCGGTGGGCGCTCCCGCTCCGCGATTAAGGGCGTGAAAAAGGCGGGGCGCACGAGGATTTTGCAAACCTCCGTGGGCGGCACCAAAGTGGGCTGCTGCGACATCGTGATTGAGAAGGGGAAGATAAAGTCGGTGGCGGTTAAGACCGTTGCGGTAACGGCCTCATCTCCCGAGAGCGGAGCGGTGAAAGCGAAACTCACCGCCTTCGAGAAGAAGTGCGCCGCCGTTGCCGAAGCGAACCCGAAAACCCTTGTTTTCGGCAACCTGAAAAAGGGAGCGTCGAAAACCGTCGCATGCAAGATAAAGGGGAAGAATTACAAAGTAATCGGCATGCGGGACTCCGACAGCGTGAGGATTGTGTCCGTTAAGGGTGGCGTCGTCACGCTTAAAGTCACCGGCAGGGAAAAGGGCAGACTCAAGGAGGAAGTCCTTTTGGACATATCTTCGCCGGGCTGCGCCTTCGAGCTGAAAATCACCGTAGCGGGGAACGTGAAATGAAGATAATCGTAAAATGCTGTCTCATAATCGCCGCCGCCTTTGTCTGCGGCCTCGTGTATAATTTCCTCTCCCCCAAGGGCGTCGATGTTATCCGACACAAATCCGAGGCGGAGTATATAACTTTGGAGGAAGCGGCGAAGGGGGAATACGTCTTTGTTGACGCCAGGAAAAAGGAACTTTTCGACAAGGGGCATATTAAGGGAGCGGTGAATATCGAGCCCAATGGGGCTTTCGGGGAGCTTTCCCGAAGCGGGAAAATCATTGTCTACTGCTCCGGCGGCAGCTGTTCCGACGCGGAGAAAGTGGCGGATGCCCTCACGGAAGCGGGATTTCCGAAAGTGTTTGTGCTCGCTGAGGGGTATGAGGCGTGGAAGGATAGGGGATTGCCCGTTGACAGCGGCGGATTATAAAGCCGATACCGCTAAATCCCCAACTGTTCCAGCAGCGCCGTCAAATTGGAGGACATGAACTTCACCGCGGCCACGGATTTTTTGTAGTCCATTCTGGTGGGGCCGATGACTCCGATGGAGCCCACGGGTCTGCCGCCGATGGTGTACTGCTTGCCCACGAAGCTGCAATCTTTCATTTCGTCTATGGTGTTTTCGGAGCCGATGATGACGGTGACGCCGGGGTTGGCGAAGGCTGTTGACAGGAGCCGGGCGAGGATTTGTTTGTCCTCCAAAACCCGCAAAATGGCGCCCAGTTTTCCCGCGTCCTTAAACTCCGGCTGTTTCATGATATATCCGGTGCCTCTCAGATGAACGTCCGTTCGGATTTCGTCGGAGAGGATTTTTTTTATGTCCTCAAAAAACGGGGCGTACTTTTCGTCGGAGACGGCTCTGTCCCGGGCCTCGTCCATGGTTTTGCCCACTATGGCGTCGGTGAGGAAATTGGTGGCGTGGCGGGCGTCCAGATTCCGGTTGTTCACGAAGCCGTGGATCACTCTGCCGTTGTCCAGAACTATAACCGCCAGGAATTTGCCTTTCTGCACGTCGGAGACGTTTGCCGCGCTGATTCCGGTGGCGTTGATGTTGGGCTGTGTCGCCACGGCGGTGCACCGGGCGAGATCGGCGAGAATGCCGCAGCTTTTGTCCAGAATGTTGTCAATCTCCCCGCTGCGCTCCGCCATTTCGTCCTTGGCTGCTCCCGCCTGCCGGGAGGGAATCTTATGGCTGTCCATCAGTTTGTCCACGTAGAAACGGTAGCCCATGTCCGAGGGAATTCGTCCGGCGGAGGTGTGGGGCTGGCTGAGGTAGCCCATGTCCGCCAGCTCCGCCATGTCGTTTCTTATGGTGGCGGATTTCACGTCCCAAATGTACCGACCCACAAGGGTTTTGGACGCCACCGGTTCCGCCGTGATGACGTAGTCGGTGACAACGGCTTTCAGTATGAGTTTTTTCCGTTCGGGAAGTTTGTCCTGCATTTTATCTCAGTGTGTCCTTGCCTCTGGCGGCGATGTGGAGATAAATCGTGTAGCCCACAAGGGCGAAAAGGGTGTTGAGAACAGCCTCACCCAAGACGGCCCTGAAGGCGGGTGCCGGTCTCGCCGGCGGATTTGCCAAAAGGAATACTCCCTCGGCCAAAAGTGTCAAAACGAAAACCGACGCGGAGGGCACCAGAGGCGTGTCTCCGAAAAGGTATTCCTTAAGCGACCCGGCGGCGGCGCATGCGGCGGTGCGGGTGAAGAGGAATGTGCCCAGACAGGTGCCGGCCAGTCCGCCGGATATGAGTCCCGCGACGAAGCCCAGAAAGCCGCCGGCAACGGTGCCGCAGGCTCCGGAGTAGAGAATCGCCACAGTCAACAGGAAGTCCGGCTTGCCGTCCATAACGGCCAGCCACCGTGGGGCGGATCCGTTCAACACCGCGGCGGCAACAAAGAGAACTGCCGCCCAAATATACTTTTTCATTTAACGGTCACAAAGACGAACTCAAGTTCGTCGAAGTCAACGGCGGGGCGCACGTCCGCCACGGTGATGCCCGCGGCGTTGTCTCTTTTGATTTTCGTGACGACGCCGACGGGGATTCCCTTGGGGATGACGCCGCCCATGCCGGAGGTTATAACCGTGTCTCCCTGCCTGATGTCCGCGTCCTTGGCCAGATAGTTGAGCACCAATTCGTCGGTTCCCGCGCCCTGAAGGATTCCCGGCGCCCGGCTCCGTTCCGTCATGGCGCCGATGTTGCTGCCGGAGTCGGTGAGGTAGACAATCTTTCCGGAGGAGGCGGTGACGGAGGATATCTGTCCGATGAGGCCCTTGTCGCTTACCACCGCGGCGCCGGTCTCAACGCCGTCCTTTTGGCCCAGATTCACGGTAGCGGTGTCGAACCAGTTGGAGGGGTCTCTGGCTATGATTTCCCCGGTTTTGCACTTGCCGCCCACGGTGGGCTTGGCGTTCAGGAGCTTCCGGAGCCGTTTGTTTTCCTCGTCCATGGACCGGGAGGCCGCTATCTCCGCCTTGAGCTCTTTGTTTTCCTTTTCGAGGCGTATGTTCCGGGCTTCCAGCTTTTTGCGGGATGTGAACTTGCGGCCCAGACCGGAGAACCCGTCGCCCACGCTTCGGACGCAGTTGTTGATGGGGGATATGACACCGTTAGTGACACGGCGGAGAGTGTTTTCTCCGCCGCGGGCGTTTACGGTTTCGTTTATCCTGCCGCAGCCCAGGGCCGCGACCAAGAGAGCGGCTATCACCGCTACCGGTTTAAGTGTCATTTCGCGTTAAAGATTTACCCGGGGAATAATGCTCACGGAGCCGCCCATGAGAACTTTCTTCAGGGTGGGGTTGGTCTCCGCCTGATCCAGGGCCTTTGCGGTGCCCATAACGACGCAGCCCAGGGGATCCGGAGCCACGGTGGCGGGCATTCCGGTTTCTTTTTCTATGAGTTTGTCGATGTTTCTCAGGAGCGCTCCGCCGCCGGCCAGGACAACGCCTTTGCGCATAATGTCCGCCGCCAGTTCCGGGGGAGTTTTCTCCAGAGTAATTTTGATGAGCTCCGTTATCTGCCGAACCGGTTCGGAAATGGCCTCCCGAATCTCCTCGCTGGTGACTTCCACGGTCTTGGGCAGACCCGTAAGCAGGTCTCTGCCGCAAACCTTGGCCTTCAGCTCTTTGTCCAGCTTGTAGGCGGAGCCGATGTTAATCTTGGTGTCCTCGGCGGTGCGGTAGCCGATGAGCATGCCGTATTTCTTGCGGATGTAGGCGGTGACCGCCTCGTCTATCTCGTCGCCGGCGACCCGCAGAGAGGAACCGGTGACGATGCCGCCCAGGGAGATTACCACAACCTCGCTGGTGCCGCCGCCTATATCCAGAATCATGCTTCCGTCGGGTTCGGTGATGGGGATTCCCGCGCCTATGGCCGCCGCGAAGGGTTCCTCCAAAGTGTAGGCTTCGGAGGCGCCGGCCTTGATGGCGGCGTCCTTAACGGCTCTCCACTCAACTTCCGTGATGCCGGAGGGGATTCCCACAACGATCTTGGGACCGATGAGTCCCGTGCGGCGGTGGACCTTGGATATGAAGCCCTTGAGCATTTGCTCCGTCTGGTCGAAGTCGGCGATGACTCCGTCCTTAAGGGGTCTCACGGCAGTGATGCCCTCGGGAGTGCGGCCCATCATTTCCTTGGCTTCCGCTCCCACGGCAAGAACCTGTTTCGTGTCTCTGTCAACGGCGATGACGCTGGGCTCCCGGAGAAGGATGCCCTTGCCTTTCACGTGTACAAGGGTGTTCGCGGTGCCCAGGTCTATGCCTATTACGGTGGCGCATTTGCCGAAAATTTTTGATAGTATTCTCATTTATGTTTATACCGAAGTCGATTTGTTATGTGATTTTCGGAGACAACTCCGTCAACTATATATTATACCGCAAATCCGAGTTTTTGAAAACCCGGAAAAATATCGCCTCTACTTATTTAAAAGCGTTGTGATATGTGTTATAATAATATTTCGCGAAGAAAATCAACGGATAAAGAAATGCTCAGAAAATTATTTGTACTTTTTCTCATATTAATATCGACGAATCTACTCTCCGCCGACGACACGGACCGGGGCTTCTGCGGCTACGTCTGCCGAACCACCGGGGTTTTGGAGGGTTTCGCCGCCGACGCCTCCGTAAGCCCCGTGGATTCCTCCGATCCCGGGGCGGATAAAATAACGGAGCTTCAGCGCCTCATTAAGGACGCCCTCGATTTTAACGGACGGGACCCGGTTCGCTGCTGCGCTTCCTGCGACAAGGCCGCCGCCCTTTGCCGCGACCTCAATTTCAAACTCACCGAATGCGCTCTTTCCGCCTTCGGCGCCCGAATCCGGGCCTTCGAGATGTCCGCCTATCCCGAGGCGGAGAAGGGATTTTTTCGGGCGGTTTGGATTATGACCGAGGAGGGCGACAAGGCGGCTCTGGCTTCCCTCTACGAGGACTACGCGAAAATGTCCCTGGCCGTGGGACGCCGGTCCGGAGCCTCCGCCTACTACACCCGGGCGGCATCCTATCGGGGCGAGTCGGTGAAGGCAGGGGCGGACTACATGGCCGCCGGTTCGGCCCTCGCCAACCTTGAGGGATTCAACATCATAAACGAAAACGCGCTGCCCGCGCTGCGCCGTAATGTGGGCAAGAACAAAACGATTTTGGCGGAAGCCCTTGTGACCGCGTCGGAGCTTGCCGCCGCCATCGACAAACCCAAGGCCGCCTTGGACATCGCCAAGGAAGCCCGAAACCTCACTCTCCCGGAGGGACTTGTTGCCTGCCGGGTGTACGAGCAGCTGGGAAACGCCTACGCCTTAAGCGGCAACGCCACCGCCGACGAAGCCCACAGAAAACGGAAAGTCCTTTCGGACAAAATCGTGGAGAAGGCGGCAACCTCCTCCGACGGAGCCTATGTGTGCGAAGCCGCGGAAGCGGCTCTGCGGTACGGCTACGGCGAGGCGGAAAGCCTTCTGCGCCGGGCCGTTGAAATGTGCGAAAAATCCGGCGACGCGGAAAAAATGTGCGACTTCTCAACGGAGCTCTCCAAACTTTTGGCCGAAGGCGGCAAAACCGAGGAAGCGGGCAAAATCGTCATGAAGGCCGTGTTCTTCGCCTCCGAAAAGGGCAACAAAAGCGCCGCCTCCCGGTGCGCCAGAGGGTTCCTGCCCGCTGTGGAGCACGCCGAAAACGCCGACGCCGCCATGAACATGCTGGCGGAGATGATAACCGTTTTCGAGAAAAACGGGGACGCCAAGGGTTTGGGCGAACTCTGCTATTCCGGAGCCAAAATCCGAACCGCCGCCGGCAAGCACGAGGAAGCGGCCAAGGGCTTCGCGGAAGCGCGGCAAATCTTCACCGAAACCGTGGGCGACCTTTGGGCCGCGGGACGGGTGGCCGCCGACGAAAGCCGGTGCCTTGCCAAACTGGGCAAGCCGACGGAGGCCTCGGACCTCCTTTTCGAGACGCTGAAAAGTTTGGCGGGCGAGTCCCTGAACGACATAACCTACGGCACGGACCACGAGGATATTCTTTTCGACATATACAAACTCTGCGCGGAGTATTCCGCGGCGGCGGATATGACCGACAGGGCGGATTTGCTTATGCGGGGCGCCGCCAGACGGGGTTTCGCCGTTCGGATACTGCGGGATTTGGCAGCCTCCGAGGACACGAAAGTCTCCGAATGGGCGTCGAAGTCGGAATACCTGAACTCCCCGGGCACCGAGATAGCCCGAACCGACACCTCCGTGCCGGTGGTAATCGCCGAGGGCTGGACATCCTTCGTTAAGTATTGTCTCCTGGCCCGCTCCGGTTCCGTTTACACCGGCTACAAGTCTCTGCCCATCGACCCGGAGCAGCTCTACCGCCTGCGGTCGCGGATTCCGGAGGACACCGCCTTTGTGGAATATCTCTTCTCCGGCTCCACGGTGTTCGTCATCGTCTGCACCTCCGAAAACGCGGTTTACGCCGAGCTTCCGGGCAAAGCGGAGGAGATTGCGGAGCAGGTTCGTGTTTTCGAGAAACTGAACGCCTCCAAGGAAGAGAACATAAAGAGCGGCATCCCCGTGCCGCCGGTGACTGATTTCAAATCCGCCGCCTTCGCCGAGACAAAGGAAGTTCTCTCCCGGCTTTACTATCTGCTCCTCGAGCCCATAAAGCCCTACATCTCCGGCGTCACCAACCTCTGTTTCGCTCCCGGCGGCTGTGTTGAGGGACTGCCCATGCACGCCCTCATATCCCGGGAGGAGCCCACCGTTCGGTTCGTTATTAACGACCACGCGGTGAGTTATCTGCCGCCCTCCGCTTCGGATTTGCTCCTTGTGTGGACGAAGCGAACCTTGGATCTCCGGGACTGCCGGGTTTCCGTTTTCGCCGACCCCAAGAACACTCTTCCCGGCGCGGTGGAGGAGGCTAAAGAAATCAAGAAGGCGGTGCCCCAGGCCAACATATATTCCGGGGCGGACGCCACCGAGAAGAACTTTTTGCGGGAGCTGCCCCTCTGTGGCATTCTCCACATCGCCGCCCACCATTCCGGCGACGTGAACCCGGTGGGTTTCACACTGGAACTGGCGGAGGGAACCGTGGAGTTCGACGACCTGAAACGGTCCGGAAACACGCCCCTTGAGCTGGTTGTGCTCTCCGCCTGCGAAACCGCCGGAAAATCCGCCATGGCGGAATCCTTTATTCTGAACGGCGCCAGAAGCGTCATCGGCGGGCTGTGGAAAATAAGCGACGATTCCGCATCCTACCTCTGCGGAGCCTTCTATCGGGCTCTGGCTTCCGGGGCGGGAAAAGCGGAGGCTCTGCGGCTGGCCCAAATCGAACTGGCGGAATCCGGCACGTTTACCGACCCTTACTATTGGGCGCCCATGGCTCTCTACGGCTCCCCCCGATAATTGACTATAAAAGATTTATCCGGTAAAATTTCCCTATGACATCACAAGAATTGCTTACGGCGTATCTGAACGCCGATGAAATCGATATAGAAGAAAGAGAAGCCGCCCTGACGAAAAGAATCATGGATACGGTGCGTATAGCGGTGAGAAAACGGGATGACTCCCATCAACCCGAGTGGGAGAGCGACTGTCTCTTCGCCGTTTGGACCCGCATCGCCGCCATGAAAGCCGGCAGGGACGTGTCTCCCATAGAAAATCTGGACGCCTTCATCAACACCGTTGTCAAAAGCAAGTTCTGCGACAGCATCCGCCGCAAACGACCCGCTTGGTACAACAAGAAGGTTGAGATAACCGAGATTTTTTCCGGCAAAACCGGCTACACCGGCGTTACCGTTATCGAGAGACGGTACTGCGCATTGAAGGGCATGACCGGCGACAGACGGGTGGCGGGAAGTAATTGTAAAGAGCTGGCCAAGGAAGCCGACAGCGTCCGCGCCTTCAAAGCCGCCCGGCTCGGAAACAGGGAACCCATGGAGTTCGGCGTGGGCGATCTCTGCGTCGCGATTTTGGAACACTGCGGCGGTCCCGTGGACATCGACATCCTCACCGGCACCGTGGTTGACCTTCTGCAGCTGAAAAACCCGGATCCGGTTTCCATCGACAAGCCCGTGTCCGAGGACGACGAGTCCCTGACCATCGGCGACAGCCTCGTTTCCGAGGAGCGGAGCGTGGAAGATCAGGTCTGCGAAGGCGACTATTTCGACAATGTGGCGAGGTGGTTGGTTCCGGAGCTTATGGCTCTTACAACCGAGCGCCGCATGACGGTTCTGCTGGCTCTGGACCGGGAGCAGATAATGTCTCTTATTTCCTCCGTGGGCATCGACGCCGTGACGGAGCTTTTCGGCACGGACAAAAACGGTCTCTACGACATCGTGCGGCGGATTCCCCTTTCCGACGCGGAAATCGGCAGAGAGACCGGCGTGGAAGTGCGGGCCATTCCCAGTATGCGCTTTAAGGCCTGGGAACGCATCAGACGCCACGTGAAAAAAACGAATTTCGATATTTAGGCAATAATGCCGAAATATACACGTCACTTGAAGTGTAATTAAAAAACGCAAGAAAGGAATTTTGCGCGCAAATTATTAAGTCCGATGAAATGTTTGGATGAAAAAGACCTGAAGAGGTTTTTGAACTGCGACGTCAGTCGCGAGGAGTTTTTCCGGATTGAAAGGCATATCGCCGAGTGCGAAAGTTGCAAGGACGCGTTGAGGCGCCTCTCCTCCGTAAGACTCCAAGAATTCGCTACCGGCGCGGAATGTTGTCCCGATTACGAGGAACTTTCCCGCTATGTTGACGGGGAGAAAATGTCCCCGGAGTTTATGTCCCACATTCGCTCCTGCGAACTGTGCGCCCGGGACATCAGGACCATTCGAAAAGCAAGGCTAATGAAGCCGGCGGTAAGACGCCTTACATGGCAGCGATTCGTGTGGATTCCCGCGGCGGCCGCGGCGGCGCTGGCGGCGTTTATGATTTGGCATTCGCCCCAAACCGTGTCCGCCCCCGATAAGCCCGCGGTTGTGGCATCACTCCCGGATGACGTTTCCGCTCCCACCGAGGAACGGGTGAAACCGACGGAAAGAATTGTTAAAGAAGATTCCGCTACGGTAGCGCCCACCGAGGAAGAGTCGCCTAAGCCCGCCGAAGAAGTGAAAACGGAAGAACCCAAGGAACCGGAAAAGGTTTCGGAAAAAACGGAAAAGTCCCTCGCCGAAGCTCAGAAAAAAGCGGCCGATGAAGTAAAAAAAGAGATTAAAAACGAAGTTAAAGAAAACAAAGAAACAAAACTGGCGGCCGTTCCCAAAGAAGAAAAAACAGACGACGCCGAAAGCGTGACCGAGGAAAAGACTTTCGATCCCGTTGAGATTGCCGCTTCCCCCAATGTGAGACTCAGAGGCGGAAACGAAAAGGTCGCCGAAGAACCGGCGGAAAAGACCCCGGCTCCCGGCAGCGCGGCGAAATCCGCTCCGAAGCTCGCCGGCGGCCTCACCAAGAGCGCCAAGCCCGCTCCCACCACTCTCACCTGGAGCAAGGCGGAAGACGCCGATTCCTACAAAGTGGAAGTGTTCGCCTCCGACGGAAACAAGGTTGAAGAAGCGATTACCAAGGGTACATCCTACACGCCCACCAAGTTGGAAGCCGGCAAAAACTACACCGTGCGCTATTCCTACAGAGCAAACGAAACGGATCCTTGGCATCCCATAGGACAAAAGAGAATAACAAAGTAATTAATGAGCCGCCCGAAAGGGCGGCTTTTTTTAGGGGTCAGGGGCCGGGTGTCAGGGGTCAGGGAATGTGTCGGCAAAGCCGACGGATTCTACTGACTCACATTGCAATGTCGGTTTTATAATCCGTTGCCGCAGGCAACACCGCCGCTGACCCCAGGCCCCAGACCCCTGATCCCTGATGCAAAAAATTACCCGCTCCGAAGAGCGGGGATATTTTTGTATTGTTTATCCTTTGACGCCGGAGATAACGACGCCCTGGATGAAGTATTTCTGTCCCGCGAAGAAGACGATGAGGAGCGGGATCATGGTGACGGTGGAGGCCGCCATCAGGTAGTTCCAGTCGGTGGAATACTGACCCTGGAAAGCGTAAAGACCCAGGGCGAGGGTTCTCTTGGCCGGGGAGCTCAGGTAGATGAGGGGCCCCAGGAAGTCGTTCCATGTGCCCATGAAGGCCAGAATGGCTACGGTGGCCAAAGCCGGTTTAATCTGGGGCATAAGAATCTTCCAATATGTCTGGAACGTGGTTGCGCCGTCGATTCTGGCCGCCTCGTCCATTTCCATGGGAATGGTCATGAAATACTGCCGCAGCAGGAAAATCATGTAGGCCGAGCCCAGGAAGGAGGGGATAATCAGCGGGCAGAAGGTGTCGTACATTCCCAGCGAGGAGAAAATCTTGAACTGGGGAATCATTGTCACCTGCGCCGGCAGCATCATGGTGGACAGCAGAATCACGAAGAGTGTGTTTCTGAAGGGGAATCGCAGTCGGGCGAAGCCGAAGGCCACCAGGGAGCAGGAGAGAATCTGCCCCAGGATGCACAGGGCGGTAATCTTAACGGTGTTCCAGGTGTAGAGGGCGAAGGGCAGCTTCTCGAAAGCCGTGGAGTAGTTGGAGAAGAGCCAGGGCTTGGGGATAATCTGCACCGGGTCGGCGAACACGAACTCGGGGGCCTTGAAGGAGGATGTGAGCATCCAGAAGAAGGGCACCAGAGAGATGATACTGCCGATAAAGAGGAGGGTGTAGACTATTGCTTTCGTTTTGCGATTGGGTTTCATTTCTTCACCTCCGCTTCATAGTAGACCCACGCCGAGGAGGACATCAGAATAATCAGCGTGAATATGAGAATTACGATAAAGAGAATCCATGCCAGCGCGCAGGCGTAGCCCATCTGCAGGAACATGAAAGCCTTCTGGTAGAGATAGAGCACGTAGAACAAGGTGGCGTAGGCCGGTCCGCCCTGAGTCATAACGAAGGAGGACGTGAACACCTGGAAGCTGCCGATGATGCCCATAACCAGATTGAAGAAAATGGTGGAGGAAATCATGGGCAGGGTGATGTTCCTGAACTTCTGCCAGGGGCTGGCGCCGTCGATCTCCGCCGCTTCATAGAGCTGTGTGGGCACGCCCTGGAGACCGGCGAGATAGATAATCATACCGCCGCCGACGCCCCAAACGCTCATGAGAATGAATGAGGGCAGCGCCCATGCCGGGTCCTGAAGCCAGCCTATTTCCGGTACCTTGAATATGCCCAAAATGGCGTTCAGAATACCGCCGTGGGGCTTGAAAATGGCAAGCCACACCATGGCCATGGCCACAGGCGGAAGGATTGCCGGTATGTAGAAAATGGAGCGGAAAGTTCTCATGCCGAAGACGTTCTGATTAAGGAGAACCGCCAGGGCCAGAGAGCACACAAGTCCGATGGGCACCGAGGTGAGGGCGTAGATTAACGTGACCTTCATCGCCTGGGCGAATCGGAAGTCGTCGAAGAATATGGTCTTGTAGTTGGCAAGTCCCACGAACTTCGGCGTCGTGAGGATGTCCCACTCCGTGAAGCTGATGTACAGTGAGAAGAGCATGGGACCGAGGGTGAGGACGATGAAGCCGAATAGCCAGGGGGATATGCAGATAAACCCGTCCAGGGCTTCCCGTCGTCTGATTTTGGAAAGTTTCATATAGCTACTCCGTTCTTAGAAGTTTGTTAACGTCTTCAACCGTTTTGTCGGCGATGTCTTTGATGTTCTCTTGGCCGATGCTGACCCGCTCGTAGCAGGAGCCCAGCATGGCTTTCATTTCCTGATTGCAAACCACCTGGGGCGGAATGACGCCGTCTCTGATGGAATCCAGGAAGGCCTGTTTGTTTTTCGGGGGCCTGTTCACCTTCAGGTAGCCGGCCTGAGCGGACCTTCTGGCGGGAACCTGCTGATTCATGGCCGCCATTTTTGTCTGATACTCGGTGCTCGTGAGGTGCTTAAGCAGCATCCAAGCTTCTTTTTTGTGCTTCGATTGGGACATGATTCCGTAGTTGGAGCCGCCCAGGCGGGAGGCTCTTCCTCCGGGACCCTTGGGCATGGGCGCCGCGTCCCACTCGAAGCCCTTCAGCTCTTTGGCGAAGGTGAGATCGCTCTCGTAGCTGCCGCCGAAGTACATTGCCGCCTTGCCGTTGGTGAACTGCCTTGCGGCGAAGACTCCCGCGGAATCCTCCCGAGTGGGGGCGATTTTGTACTTGAACACAAGGTCCTGAAACATCTGAAGTCCCGCCAGAGCCTCCGGTGTGTTCATGAGACACCGTTTGTTGTCATCGGAAAGCATCCTGCCGCCGAAGGCGTAGATGTAATTCTCCGGCAGAGGGTCTCCCGTTGTTCCCCATTTGTCGAGGTGCCCGTCTCCGTTTGTGTCGGCGCAGAACTTTTTGCACACCTCGATGTACTTGGCGTAGTCCCAACTTTCGTCCGGGTAGGGGATTCCCAGTTTGTCGAACCAGGTTTTGTTGTAGTACATGGCGTGGTTGTCGATATCCTGGGGCAGAATGTATGTCTTGCCGTTAAACCGGCACCAGCCGTTCACGATTTTCGGCTCGAAGTCTTCGATATCGAAATTGTCCTTCTTGAAATACTCATCCAGGGGCTCCAAAGCGCCTTTGGCCGCCAAGGGAGCAAACCACTCGGAGCTTACCCGGGTGACGTCCGGAGTTTTGCCGCCGGCGGTGGCAATCATCAGCTTATCCAGCATCCGCCACCAGCTGACGTTCTCCATTTCCACCTTGATGTTTGGGTGTTCTTTTTCAAACAGGGCGATGTGCTCCCGAATGGCGATTTCCTCTTGGTCGCCGCACCAGTCCGTCAGGTAGAGAACCACCCGTTTTTCGCCGCAACCGCCGAGGAGCAGCAAAAAACCCGCGAGTATAAACAAAGTTTTTTTCATAATAATAATATATTACTCCATAACGGGCGAAACGTCAACGCTTTTCCGCCGCCAAAATTTTATTTACTTCCCTTACGGCGTCGTCGGCTATATCTTCTATCGGTTCTTTGCCCAGAAGCGTTTTTTCGACGGAACCGGAGATAATGTTCTCCGCTTCCGGCCAGCAGGAGACCTGAACGCTGCCCATGCCGCAGTCGATGGCGTCGATAAAGGCCTGTTTGTTTCGGGGCGGCCGCTGTACGGCGAGAAAGTCTTCGGCCGCGGATTTGCGGACGGGAATAAAGAGAATTCGCTCCGCGCTCATAATCTGGCACTCGGCGCCGCTCATCCACTTGATAAACTCCCAAGCCTCTTTTCTGTGCTCGGAATAGCGCATGATGCCGTAGGAGTTGGTAATCATTTTTGTGTAGCGGCCTTTGGGCCCCTTGGGCACCGGCGCCGTGTCGAAATCAAGACCTATTGCTTTACCCTCTCGGGAGAATATCGCGTCGGCGGCCCAGCTGCCGCTGACAATCGTGGCCAGTTTCCCCTGGGTAAAGAGTTTGTAGTTTCCCAGATTCGCCGTGTCGTCGGCGGTGGGAGAGACTTTGTATTCGTAAATAAGATCCGTCAGCAGTCGAAAGGTTTTTAACGCTTCCGGCGAGTTCAGGGCGCACCGGCTGTGGTCGTCGCTTACGTATTGTCCGCCGAAGCCGTAGAGGTAAGGCGTAATGTCGGCGTGTACGTCCGTTCCCCATTGGTCGAGGCGTCCGTCGCCGTCTTTGTCCCTGGTGAGCTTTCCGCACATCTCGATATATTTATCGAAGTCCCAGGTTTCGTCGGGATAGGGAACCCCCGCCTCGTCGAACATTTTTTTGTTGTAGTACATGGCGTAGGGGTCCACCGACACGGGAATGCCGTAAAGTTTACCCTTGTAGCGGCAGTCCCTGAGGGCGTTGGGGTAGAAGTCGTCGATGTCGAAACCCTTTTCCTCAACGTACTCGTCCAGGGGCACCAAGACGCCCTTGTCCGCCAGCGGAGCGAACCATTCGGAGCTGATTCGGGTAATATCCAGCGTTCTGCCGCCGGCGGTGGCTATCATCAGCTTGTCCCGCATCCTGTGCCAGTTTACGGTTTCGAGCTCCACCTTTATGTCGGGGTGCGCTTTCTCGAAGAGGGCAACCTGTTCGCGAATGATGACTTCTTCTTGGCCGCTTGCCCAGTCGATAACCCGGAGTACTACCTGTTTTTCGCCGCAGCCTCCCAATAGGAGCAGCAGCCCGGCGAGAATAAGCAAAGTTTTTTTCATAATAATAATAATATATTACTCCATAACGGGCGAAACGTCAATGCTTTTCCGCCGCCAATATTTTATTTACTTCCGGCACCGCCTCGTCCGCCAACGTTTTCACCGGCCTTTTGCCCAGAAGCATCGCGTCTATGGCTCCGTTCAGCACGCTTTCAATCTCCGGCCCGCAAGGGACTTTGAGACTGCCCACGCCGTAGTCGATGGCGTCGATGAAGGCCTGTTTGTTTCGGGGCGGTCTGTCCAAGGTGAAAAACTCTTTGCTGACTGATTTCCGTGAAGGGATAACCTGGCATCTTTCGATGGCAGCTTTCTGCCAATCGCCGATTGTTATCAACTGCACGAGAAGCCAGGCTTCC
>JAGDDM010000199.1 GCA_017958015.1 Abditibacteriota bacterium
AATAATGATTTATCACAGCAACGACTATTCCCTTTCCATAGACGACATGGCAATGCTGGGCATGTGCTCCAAAGGATTTACCTTCCGCGAAATGATTCGATCGGCGGTGGAAAACGACAGAATGCCGATTTTCTACCACATGTTCTTCTTCCTCTTCAACAAAATCGCCGTGGGAGATCTCGCCTTTAAGCTTTCCTCAATGATTTTCGCCGCCGCCGGAATATTCACCTGCGGACTTTTGGGCAAAAGATTGGGAAACACATTCGCCGGCACGGTAACCGCCTGTGTGGCCGCTTATCAGGTCTGCTCGCCCATCGGGCATTTTCTGCGTCCCTACGCCTTGCTCTTTTTCGTCATGACGGTGGTTTTGCTCCTGTACGTAAAGCGCTTTGAGGAACGGGGAAACGAGACAATAAAAACGCAGATTGCCTTGGGTATTCTGTACGCTGTTGCCGTAAATCTCCACTACACGGCGATAATCGCCCTGTTCGCGCTGTTTGCCGCCGACGCGATAATGGTTGCCGCGAAACGGAGCAGACCCGCCGCGCTTATTTCCTACGGCATTTGCGCTTTGTTGTTTCTGCCGTGGTTTATCTTCGGCGTAGTCATGCCGGCCGTAAGCGGCAGCTCCCACATAACGGAACGGGCCGCGGAAAATCTCAGTCCGTATCCGTGGAAAGAAATGGCTCGCAGATTCGGAAAGATGAAATCTTTAACGCCTTTCGCTCCTTTCGCGGCCGTTTATTGTCTTATTTTGCTTAAGAAAATCCGGAAGGGTATCGATGACAATGATCGAATCGTTTTGCTCCTCGCGGCGATGTTCCTGTTGCTCTTTACGACGGTAACCCTTATCGGAAGAAATCCGAATATGTATCTCAACGTAAGATTTTACGTACCGGCGCTACCCGTTCTCGCCCTCGGCTGCGGACTTTTGGCGTCATGGGCGGTAAAAACGATAGGCGCCTACCGATCGGGAGCAATCATCATAAGTATTATCGCCATTCCCGTATGCCTTATCTGCGTACACAAATCTTTTCTTCCGGGCAGCAGATTCTTTATGCGGGAACACAAAACCGCAAGTTACAAAGAAGTCGCCGAATATCTCTTAACGAAAGGCGATATACATGATAAAGACGTAATGGCGGTGGACGCGGACGGCGACGAAATGCGATACCTCGGCTGGCACAATCACTATCTCACAAAAGATCTGACCGAAAAAGAAGTTTATGTTCCCCTGCGCGCCGTTCCCGTACCGGAAAATATCCGCAAAATATACTACTGTCTCAATCAAAACATCTCTCACCGGGACGGTATAGAAGATGAACGGGAAGCGTTACTCGAAGATTTCAACCTCACATCAACCGAAACCGTAACCGCGAAAACGGGCATCGCCCGAACGATTGTCGAGGAATATGAGCGCCGAAAAACCGATTGACGTGAGCGGCAATCCGTGATAAACTATAATATAGAAAATTTTGTTTAACCGAAAAAAATGACCCGTAAAAAGCCCGAAAGAAAATCCGGTATAACCACAGAAAGCGCCCTCACTGCCCCGGTGAAAGCCGTGGGCGACGCTCTTGGCGCGTTTTTCGGGTTTTTGGGTGAAACGGCTCGGATATTCACAGCCACGCTTATCCTCATTTTGCGGGGAAAAATAAACATCCGGGACACGGTAAACCTCATGGCTTCCATCGGCGTGTCCTCGCTGCCCATTGTGGCGGTAACGGTCATGTTCTCCGGCGGCGTCATATCCCTTTATCTCGCCCAAATCGTGGTGAAGTGGGGATTCGGCAGCTACACCGGCGCCGTGGTGGGCATATCAGTGGTCCGGGAAATCGCCCCGATTCTCACCGCGGTTGTGGTGGCGGCCAGAGCGGGCTCGGCCATCGCCGCGGAGATAAGTTCCATGAAAGTCACGGAACAAATAGACGCGCTTAAGGCTCTGGCGGTGAACCCTCTTGAATACCTCGCCGTACCCCGCATGGTGGCGGCCGTACTGACTCTCCCCATGCTGGCCATGATGGCGGACGTGGCGGGAGTTTTCGGCGGCTACTACGTGGCAATCGCCAACAAAGTGGCATCCGGCGGTTTCATAGCCACCTTTGAGGCCATGGTCACTCCCCGGGATATCACAATGGGTCTCATAAAGACGCTGTTCTTCGCGGTGGTAATCGTCACCGTGGCTGTTCAGCAGGGTCTGCGGGTGGAAGGCGGCGCCGCGGGCGTGGGCAAAGCCACCACCAATACGGTTGTACTTTCGATTGTAATCATATATATTCTCAACTTCATTTTGGCGTACGTCATGTTCAACGGAGGCCCCGCGGTAGGATGATACGGGCGGAACACGTTGTCTACGAAGTAAGCGGCAGAACCATTCTCGACGATATAAGCGTCTCCGTGGCCAAGGGCACCACCCTAACCTTCATGGGTCTCTCCGGCGCGGGCAAAAGCACTTTCCTGAAGTGCGTCTCCGGCCTCAACAAAGTAAAGAGCGGCGCCATATACGTGGACGGCCAAAACATCGTGGGCCTTTCGGAAAAACAGCTCAACGATGTTCGCAAAAAGGTGGGCATGGTTTTCCAATACGCCGCCCTTTTCGACTCCCTGAACGTGTACGAAAACGTATCCTTCGGTCTGCGGCGCATGAACCGCAAGCTGAAGGAAAAGGAAATCGCCGAGATAGTGGAAAAGAACCTGGCCCTGGTGGGCATGAGCGGCGTTGAGGACAGGATGCCCTCGGAGCTCTCCGGCGGTATGAAAAAGCGAATCGGTCTGGCTCGGGCTCTCGTTATGAACCCGGACATCCTGCTCTACGACGAACCCACGGCGGGTCTCGACCCCATAACCGCGGCGGCCATCGCGGAGCTAATCGTGAAAATGCGGGATGAGCTCGGCGTAACCTCCGTTCTCGTCACCCACGATGTGCAGACAATCAAAACCGCTTCCGACACCATGGCCATGCTCCACGAAGGCAAGATTGTGGGCTACGGCACGAAAGAAGAGATATTCGCCATGGACGGCATAGTGAAACAGTTTTTGGAGGGTTCCACCGAGGGCCCGGTGAAAATATCCTGAGGAGAAACGAATGAATCTCAAAACCGACATCAAAGTCGGCATGCTTGTACTGGCGGCTCTTGTCGCTTTCGGTTGCGTCTACTGGTTCCTCGGAGGCATCGGTCTCAAGGAAAAGACGTATCACGTCTACGCCCTTTTCAACAGCGCGAAGACCATGGACAAAGGCGCGGACGTGCGCATGGCCGGCGTCCGCATCGGCAACGTGGAGTCCATAGAGCTCACGGACACCAACATGGCCCGCATAAACCTGCTTATACTCAACAACGTAAAAATCCCCGTTGACTCCACGGTCATGGTCACCAACAGCGGCGTCATCGGCGACAACTACGTAGACGTTATTCCCGGCAAGTCCTCCGATTTCGTGGCTGACGGCGGTCAGCTCGTTGCCCGGAGCAACGCCGAGCTGGCGGACCTTCTGGACGAGACATCCGAGCTTTTGGCCACGGTGAAGAAAACCGCCGAAGGCCTCAACAACATAATTTACGACAAAGAAAACGTGGCCAGCATCAAGGGCGCTCTCAAATCCCTTAAGGCCACCACCGACGGATCCGCGAATTTCGTGCAAACGGCAAACGATATGCTCGAGGGCGACAGCCCTCTCCTCACCGGAATCATGAAAAACCTGGAAAGCACAACCGATTCCGCCGCCAAGATTACCGACGAGTTGGATAAGATTGTCCACAAGAAGGCGGAACCGGGCATATCAAACCTTTTCGACAACGCCAACGACACCATGAAAGCCGCCAAAACCGCCGCGGGCAACCTGAACGAAGCCATTATTCAGGCCCAGCAGTTCATCGCCGGTCTTCAGGGCGCCACCGGCGGCGTGTCCACCACCATCAACAAGGTAAACACTCTTCTTGACGACGCGGACGTAACCGTTCGGAACCTCACGGAGATTACAAAGGACGTGAAGGACGTCACCGGCGACCCCAAGTTGAAACAGGACCTTCTGGAAACTTTGGACAACACCGCGGAGACAACCCGGGAAGCCAAAGAGTTCATGAAGAAGATAAACCTCAAGACGGACAATCTGAAGATTCCGAAGATAAACGACCCCGCCAAGGCGTCGGTTTCCCCGAAGAACGGTTTCTCCATGCGGACTCTCTACAACTTCGACACGGACAAGGCCCGGGTGGACGCGGACTACATTTTGGGTATAAACGACAAGTTCTACCGCCTCGGCGGCTACGATTTGGGTGAGGACGCCAAACTCAATCTCCAGATGGGCAAGCGCCTCAATGACAAATCCGCTCTGCGGGCGGGAATCTACGCTTCCAGGCTGGGTATCGGCTACGATTACAAGCTGAGCGACGACCTCACCCTGAGCGCGGACATATTCAGACCCAACCGACCGGAGATGGAACTTCGGGCCATATACAATTTCAACAAACGCTGGGGCATCGTCGCGGGTACAAACGACCTGTTCCACAAAGATAACCGGGCCTTTATGATGGGCGCCGAATACAGTTTTTAATCGGAGTAATGCAATGAAAGTGGTACTTATAAAAGACGTAAAAGACGTGGGAAAAGCGGGCGAAGTGGTGAACGTAAGCGAAGGCTACGGCAGAAACTTCCTCATTCCCCGAAAGCTGGCCATCCTGGGCGACGCCGGCGCTCTCAAGAACGTGGCGGACAAGAAGAAAAACGACGCCCACAAGGAAGCCCTTTTGCTTCAGCACGCCAAGGACACCGCCGCCAAAATGAAGGACCTCACCGTAACCGTGAAGGCGAAGGCGGGCAGCGAAAACAGACTTTTCGGCTCCGTCACCGGCGGCGAAATCGCCGAGGTTCTGGAGAAAGACCACGACATAAAGATTGACAAGCGGACCATAAACCTCAAGACGCCCATCAAAACTCCCGGCGCCCACGAGGTTACGGTCAAACTCCACAAAGACGTATCCTGCAAACTGAACGTAAACGTGGTGACCGAATAATGAGCGATCCCCTGCTTGAACGGATTCCCCCCAGCAGCATCGAAGCCGAGCAATCAACCCTGGGCGCCATGCTTCTGGACCCGGAAGCCGTGGAAAAAGCTTCGGAGATTCTTCAACCCGGCGATTTCTACCGTCAGAGCCACGGAGACATATTCTCGGCGATGATGGCCATTCACGAGCGCCGCGACTCCGTTGACGCCACAAGTCTCAACGACGAACTGGCAAAACGGGGCAAACTTGACGGCGTGGGCGGCATGGGCTACATAATGTCCCTGGCGGAGCAGGTCCCCAGCACAAAACATGTGGAGACCTACGCCAGAATCGTGGAAAAGAAAGCGGTTCTGCGGAGACTCATCGCCGCGGGCCACGAGATTGCCGCTCTGGGTTACGACGGCGACGCGGACGTGGAAGAAGCCACGGACAAGGCGGAGAACATCATTTTCAAAATAGCGGACAAACGCTCCGGCAAGTATTTCTCCGCCATGCCGGAACTCATTCGGGAAACATGGGAATGGATGGACCGCCGGGCGGAGATGAAGGGCGAAGCCTCCGGCTCCCCCACCGGCTTTGTGAAACTCGACCAGATGACCTCCGGTCTCCAGCCCTCGGACCTTATCATTATAGCCGCACGCCCTTCCATGGGTAAAACGGCTCTGGCGCTGAACCTGGCGGTGAACACGGCTCTGTCGGAAGACAAGGCGGTTGCCATATTCAGTTTGGAAATGTCCGAGTCCCAGCTTATTCAGAGAATTATCTGCTCCCAGGCTCGGGTGAACGCCCACAGAATGCGCACGGGCTACTTCCGGGACGAGGAATGGGGAAAGGTGGCGGAAGTTGCCAACCGGCTCTACAACGCCCCCCTCTTCATCGACGATACCACGGACATGACGGTCCTCAACATGCGGGCCAAATGCCGCCGTCTGAAGGCGGAACGGGGTTTGGGTCTCATCGTGGTTGACTACCTCCAGCTCATGAGCTCCCACCGCTCCACGGACAACCGCGTTCAGGAGATCTCGGAGATAGCCAGAGGCCTGAAGAGTCTGGCGAGAGAAATGAACGTGCCGGTTATAGCCCTCTCCCAGCTGAGCCGCGCCGTGGAAAGAAGAGACGACAAGCGCCCTATGCTCTCTGACCTCCGGGAATCCGGTTCCATCGAGGCGGAAGCGGACGTGGTTATGATGCTTTACCGCGACTCCTACTACAAACGCAAGGAAGTCGTTGATTTCAAAAAAGACGAGGGCGACGAAGGCGAAGAACCCGTAACGGAAGCCGACAACACCGCCGAGGTGATTATCGCCAAGCACAGAAACGGCCCCACGGGCACCGTTAAACTTGCTTTCGTGCAGGAATTCGCGTCCTTCGAGAACCTCGAAGAAAACATGAAAGAGGAATAGTTTTGAAAATACTCCTTTTGGGCTCCGGCGGCAGAGAACACGCTATCGCCAAAAAGATAGCGGCGTCGCCGAAAACGGAAAAACTCTACGTGCTCCCGGGCAACGCGGGCATGGCGGATATCGCCGAGCTTGTGCCCGGCAAAGCCACCGATATCGACTTTGTTGTGAAGTTCGCCAAGGACAATAACATCGACCTCACAATCGTTGGTCCCGAGTCTCCTCTCATCGCCGGCGTGGTTGACGCTCTCGAGGCGGAGGGTCTCAAGGCCTTCGGTCCCAACAAGGCCGCGGCTCAGATGGAAGGCAGCAAAGTCTTCGCCAAGGAAGTTATGGACGTATTCGGCGTTCCCACCGCGGGCTATGAGCGGTTCACCGACCCGGACAAGGCAGACGCTTACATCGACTCCCTCAACACCGCCGACCCTATCGTGGTAAAAGCGGACGGCGAAGCGGCGGGCAAAGGCGTTACCGTGGCCAAGACCAAGGCGGAGGCCAAGGAAGCCGTGGACAACATCATGCGCAAGAAAGCCTTCGGCGCCTCCGGAAACAGTCTCATCATCGAGGAATTTTTGGACGGTCAGGAAGCCTCCTTCATGTTCTTTGCGGACGGCGACGACTTCGTTCCCATGGTACCGGCCCAGGACCACAAGCGGGCATACGACGGCGACAAGGGTCCCAACACCGGCGGCATGGGCTGTTACTCCCCGGTTCCGGTGATGACTCCCGAACTTCAAAAGGAAATTATCGACACAATCATAAAGCCCACGCTGGCGGGTCTCAAAGCCAAGAACATCCGCTATCGGGGCGTTCTCTACTGCGGTCTGGCTCTCACGAGCAAAGGTCCCAAAGTCGTGGAATACAACGCCCGCTTCGGCGACCCGGAGACCCAGGTTGTTCTCCCTCTGCTGGAGACGGACCTTCTCGAGATTATGCTGGCGGCCTGCGACGGCAAGCTCGGTTCCCTGAACGTTAAGTGGAGCGACAAAAAGGCCGTATGCGTTGTCATGGCCTCCGGCGGCTATCCCGGCTCCTACGAAAAGGGCAAGGAAATCACCGGTATAGCCGACGCGGAGAAGGACGGCGCCCTGGTTTACCACGCGGGCACCTCAATTAAGGACGGCAAACTTGTCACCTCCGGCGGCAGAGTTCTGGGCGTCACTGCCCTGGCGGATTCCTTTGAGGAAGCCATCAAGAAAGCATACGAAGGGGTTGAAAAGATTAATTTCGACGGCGCTTTCAGCCGCAAGGATATAGGAGCGAGAGTATTATGAGCGGAAAAGTCGCCGTAATCATGGGCAGCAAGTCCGACGCCGATATCATGAAGAAAGCGGCGGACGCCCTTTCCGATTTCGGAATCGAAAACGACACCTTCGTCATCTCCGCCCACAGAACACCGGAAGCGGTGGCGGAATTCTCAAAAAACGCGGAAAAGAACGGCTACGAGGTTATAATCGCCGGAGCCGGCGGCGCCGCGCATCTGGCTGGGGTTATCGCCTCTTTCACCGCTCTGCCGGTCATAGGCGTTCCGGTTAAGTCCGCGGCTCTGTCGGGCATGGACTCTCTCCTTGCCATGGTGCAGATGCCCGGCGGCGTGCCGGTGGCGACGGTTGCCATCGACGGCGCCAAGAACGCCGGTATTCTGGCCGCCCAGATACTTGCCGTAAAGTATCCGGAGCTCCGGGAAGCCGTGAAGGAACACAAGAACAAACTCGCGTCCGTGGGCGCGGTTAAATTATAAGGGGGTTACGGTATGATAGAAAGATATTCATTACCGAAAATGAAAGCCGTTTGGAGCGAGGAAAACAAGTTTCAAAGCTGGCTGGACGTGGAGATAGCCGTTTGCAAGGCTCAGGAACACTTCGGCAAGATTCCCGCGGGAACGGCGGAGAAGGTCGAGCGGGACGCCAAGTTCAACATCGACCGCATCAACGAGATTGAGGCGGAGACCCACCACGATCTCATCGCTTTCGTAAAGTGCGTCACCGAACAGATGGGCGAGCACGGCCGCTACGTCCACTACGGCGTCACCAGCTACGACATCGAAGACACCGCCACCGCTTTGCGGCTGCGGCAGGCCGCGGACATCATCATCGAGGATATCGAAAACCTCATGGCCGCTGTCGGCAAGCTGGCGAAAGAGCACAAAATGACTCCCATGATCGGCCGCACCCACGGTGTTCAGGCCGAACCCATAACCTTCGGTTTCAAACTGGCGGTCCATTACAGCGAACTCTCCAGAGACCTGGAGCGGATGAAAGCGGCCCGGGAAGCCGTAAACTGCGGCAAGATTTCCGGCGCCGTGGGCGTTTTCGGCAACATCAACCCGGAAGCCCAGGACTACGTTTGCGGACTTCTCAAACTCAACTCCGCCCCGGTGTCCACCCAAATCATCCAGCGTGACAGACACGCCCAATTCTTCACCGCCCTGGCCATCCTCGCTTCCACCTGCGAGAATCTGGCAACGGAAATGCGAAACCTCCAGCGGACGGAAATCCTCGAGGTTCAGGAAATGTTCCTGCCCGGTCAGAGAGGTTCTTCCGCCATGCCCCACAAGCGGAACCCCTGGAGATTCGAGACAATCTGCGGCCTCGCCAGAGTGGTTCGGGCCAACTCCATTCCCGAAATGGAAAGCGTTGTGTCCTGGCACGAGCGGGATCTCACCAACTCCGCCGCGGAGCGGGTGATTATGCCCGACAGCTGCCTGGCAATCGACTTCATGCTGAACTCCCTCACAAAGCTCATGGGCAGACTTGAGGTAAAGAACGACAACATGAAGAAGAACCTGGAAATGATGGGTCAGATGGTCTTTTCCGAGCACGTGCTCCTTTCCCTCATCAACAACGGCATGACCCGGGAAGAGGGCTACAAAGTGGCTCAGAGATGCGCCGCCCGTTGCTGGGACGAAGGCATCACCTTCAGAGAGGCCATCGAGAAGGACGAGGAAGCCTCCAAGCGCCTCACGAAGGAAGACATCGACAACTGCTTCGACCTTAAGCATCACCTCAGAAACATCGATAAGATTTTCGAAAGAGTAGGACTCAATTAGTTAATAATTAATCATATATAAGAGGAACATCATGGCAAAAGTAAACGTTTACATCACTTTGAAGCCCGCCCTTTTGGACGCGCAGGGCAAAGTTATGCAGGGAGCTCTGGACAACCTGGGCTTTGAGGGCATCGAGAATGTCCGCATCGGCAAGTTCATCGAGATTGAGATGGCCGAAAGTGCCGATATCGAGGCGAGCGTTGAGGATATGTGCAAAAAGCTCTTCGCCAACCCCAACACGGAAAACTACAGATTCGAAATCATAAAGAAGTAACGAGGAAAGAACCCATGAAATTCGGAGTAGTAATATTTCCCGGATCCAACTGCGATCAGGACGCCTATTACGCCGTCAAAACACTGGGCAAGGATGTTGACTACATCTGGCACGCCTCCACGGACGTGAGCGGATTCGACTGCATCATTCTCCCCGGCGGATTCTCCTACGGCGACTACCTGAGAACCGGCGCGGTGGCCAAGTTCAGCCCCGTTATGAACGCCATCAAAGACTTCGCCGCCAAGGGCGGAAGAGTTATCGGCATTTGCAACGGTTTCCAGATTCTCTGCGAATCCGGACTCCTTCCCGGCGCCCTCATTTCCAATACGGGTCTGCGCTTCATCTGCAAGCACGTAAACCTGAGAGTCGAAAACGACACCTCCGACTTTACGAACCTGTGCAAGAAAGGCGACGTCCTCAGCATTCCCATCGCCCATCACGGCGGCAACTATTACGCCGACGACGACACCCTGAAATCCCTTGAGGACAACGGACAGGTGCTGTTCAGATACTGCGATGATAAGGGCAACGTCACCGACGAGGCCAACCCCAACGGCTCCCGCAACAACATCGCGGGCATACTGAACGCCGCGGGCAACGTGGCGGGAATGATGCCCCACCCGGAGAGAGCCATGGAAAAGATTCTCACCGACGATGACGGCAAAATTATCTTCGAGTCCATCATAAACAGGTTGAGCTAAGGAGGGCACATGTCTATAAAGAACACCAAACCCATCGAACCCAAAGTCTACCGCGAAATGGGACTTTCGGATGATGAATACAATCAGATAGTCGATATCCTCCACAGACACCCCACATACACCGAAGTGGGTATGTACGCGGTTATGTGGAGCGAACACTGCGGATACAAATACTCCCGCCCCATTCTGCGCCTCTTTAAGAACTACAAAGAGGCCATCGACGGCGCGGGTCTGGAGAACGCCGGCGTTATAGACATCGGCGACGGCTACGGCATCGTCATGAAGATGGAAAGCCACAACCACCCCTCCGCCGTTGAACCCTTCCAGGGCGCGGCCACCGGCGTGGGCGGCATTCTCAGAGACATCTTCACCATGGGCGCCCGCCCCATCGCCTGTCTCGACTCCCTGCGCTTCGGCAAACTTGAGGACCCCCACAACAAGTTCATCTTCGAGCACGTTGTGGGAGGCATCGCCCACTACGGCAACTGCGTGGGCGTTCCCACCGTGGCCGGCGACATCTACTTCGACGACTGCTACTCCGGCAACTGCCTGGTAAACGCCATGGCGGTGGGCATCCTTAAGCACGAGGACATCGCCTACGCCGCCGCAAAGGGCGTGGGCAACCCGGTTATGATTGTTGGTTCCCGCACCGGCAGAGACGGCATCCACGGCGCCACTTTCGCCTCCGTTGAGCTTACGGAGGAATCGGAAAGCAGACGGTCCAACGTGCAGATGGGCGACCCCTTCCAGGAAAAACTCCTTATCGAGGCCACCCTCGAGGCCCTGAAGACCGGCTACATCGTGGGTATTCAGGACATGGGCGCCGCGGGAATCACCTGCTCCACCTGCGAAATGTCCGCCAAAGGCAACACCGGCATGACAATCGACTGCCGCAAGGCTCCCCTGCGGGAAACCGGCATGTCCTCCTACGAGATTATGCTCTCCGAAAGCCAGGAACGCATGCTGGCTGTGGTTGTTAAGGGCAAAGAGAAGGAAGTTGCCGACGTATTCAAGAAGTGGGGACTTCAGGCGGTGGTTATCGGCGAGGTCACCGCGGACGAGCTTGTCCGCGTCTACGACGGCGACGAGCTTGTGGCGGAAGTGCCCGCAAAGTCCCTGGCGGACGACGTTCCCACATACTACCTGGAAACCAGCGAGCCGGAGTTCCTGAAGGCCCTTCAGGCGGAGAACACCACCGACGTTCCCGCCCCCAAGTGCTTCACAAAGGCTCTCAAAGATTTGCTTGCCAGCCAGTCGATTTGCTCCAAGGAATGGGTCTACGAGCAGTACGACCACATGGTTCAGACCAACACCGCCGTTCTCCCCGGCTCCGACGCCTCGGTTCTGCGCATTAAGGGCACAAACAAGGCCATCGGACTTGTGAGCGACTGCAACGCCCGCTACTGCTACCTCGACCCCAAGATCGGCGCCAAGATTGTTGTGGCGGAATCCGCCAGAAACCTGGCCTGCTCCGGCGCCAAGGCCGCCGGTTCCACCGACTGTCTCAACTTCGGCAACCCGGAAAAGCCGGA
>JAGDDM010000024.1 GCA_017958015.1 Abditibacteriota bacterium
CATGCGCCCGTAAGGGCGTATATCATGCCGTGAAACGGCATATCATTCGCGGCGTAAGCCGCGACAAAAAATCGCTCCCCTACGGGAGCGTATTTTTTGTGTATTACATACCGGAATCTCTTCGCTCGTAGCCCTGGGTTCTCGCTCTTGTGGAGCGGACGTTGCGGGCGCGACCCTGCTGATTGGCGGAGTTGATCGTGCGTCTGTTGGGGTCGGAGGCGGAGTTGTATCTGCTTCTTCTGGAGGCCGTCTGGGTGGGTTTGGCGGGTGTGGTTACGGGAGCCACTCTCACGGGAATATCGTTGTCCGCCATGTTGTCGGAGGAGCCGGAGTTGAAAGCGGCGAAATAGGCCACCACAAGAAGAACGATGGCGGAAAGGGCGATGATAATCATCTGAATCTTGTTATCTTTTTTCGCCTGTTCCTTTTTGGCGTCCTTCTTCTTTGTTTTCTCGGCGTCTTCTTTATACTGTTTCAGGTCTTTGAGCAAGTCGTCGCCGAAGCCGCCGGCGTATTTACCGGAGGTTTTGGCGGCGGACCGGGGCTGGGGCTCGGAAATTTTTTCCTTGGCCACCTGTTCCTTGTCGTTAAGGATTTCCAGTCCGCCGAAAGCGGCAAATTCCTGATTCAAATCAACTCTGTTATCCATTATAGGCCTCGTTGAGTGGGTTTCTTTGTTTATCTGACGATAAAAATCGGGCGTCGGTTCCCGATGTAAATATTATAATACCGGAAACGGCGAAAAAACGCAAGATTTATTCGTCGGCGGGTTTGGCAACGGCCACTTTCGCCGGGCGGAGAACTTTGTCTCCCATTTTGTAACCCTTCTCGAACACCTGCAGAACGGTTTCCGGCTCCGCCTCGTCGCTGGGCAGAGCCATCATGGCTTCGCAGGACACCGGGTCGAAGGGTTTGCCCAGGCAGTCCACTTCCTCAACGCCTTCCTTTGTCATGAGATCCAACAGCTGCCGGAGAATGAGACCGGTTCCCTCTTTGAGGTTGTCGAAATCCTTCGACTCGTCTTCCTCGGCGGCGCCCAGAGCCCGCTCGAAGTTGTCCACCACCGAAAGGAGGGAGGTGTAGACCTCTTCCCGGGCGGCGGCTTCAAGACGGAGAGTTTCTTCCTGCTGTCTGCGCTTGAAGGTCTGGAACTGAGCCGTAATCCGCATGACTTCCGCCTTGGCTTCCGTCACCGCGTCCTCGGCCTTCTTTTGGGCTTCTTCAGCGGCTTCCTTGGCGTCCAGAGCCTCGTTCAGCTCCGCCACGGACTGCTCCACGCTGAGCTGGAGTCGGGAGAGCATTCTGCGGCTGACGGTTATTTTGTCGTCCGCGTTCCCGGCGTTCAGAATCTGCTCGAGACTGGCTTCCAGCTCGGAGGGCTGCTCCTGCTGCTGTTCGCCCCGATCTTCCTCGTCGTGTTCTTCCTGCTCGGCTCTCATGGCCTCGTCAAATTCGCTTATGTCACCGAAAAAATCGTCCGGTGTGGCTCCGAAAAATCTCATTACGTATCAATTCCTCTGTTTGTTTCGTGACGCTAACGCGCAACTAATATTATACCGCCATCGGATTTAAAACGCAAGTGGGACTTTTTTTCGGGATTGTTTTCCCTATTGACCGGAAATGTAGTATAATATTATTAAGGTTATTTTGTGATATACCGATATGAAGGGAAAAGGGAATAGGGAATAGTGGCGGTGTTCGCTTCGCGAACGAATTATAAACCCGACACCGCAATGCGGGTTGGTGGAATCCGTCGGCTTTGCCGACACATTCCCTGACCCCTGACACCTGATCCCTGAGCCCTAATATAAATCAAATTTCAAAAAATATGAGTTTCGTTCATCTCCACAATCACACCGAGTTCAGCATTCTCGACGGCTCGGCAAAAATAAAAGACCTCGTTAAGACCGCCGCGGATTTGAATATGCCGGCAATGGCTATCACCGACCACGGCGTTATGTACGGCAACCTTATTTTCTACACGGAGGCCCGCAGCGCCGGAATCAAACCCATTCTCGGCTGCGAGGTTTACGTGGCGCCCCGGAGCATGGCGGACAAGGATCCCCACAAGGACAAGGACCGCTACCACCTTATTCTCCTGGCAAAAAACAACGACGGCTACAAAAACCTCATCAAAATAGTCAGCACCGCCTTTTCCGAGGGTTTCTACTACAAGCCCAGAGTGGATAAGGAGCTTCTGGATCGTTACTCCGACGGCCTCATCGCCATGAGCGCCTGTCTCGGCGGCGAGATTCCCCACCATATTCTGAAAGGCGACCCGGAGGCGGCGGACAGAAGCCTCGGTCAGTACATCGACATATTCGGCAAAGACGATTTCTATATCGAGCTCCAGGACCACGGCATGCCGGAACAGAAAAAAGTGAACGCGGTCCTCTACGACATGGCGAAGAAAACCGGCCTCAAGGTGGTGGGTACCAACGATATCCACTACACCAAAAAGTCCGACGCCCGGAGCCACGACATTCTCCTCTGCATCCAAACCGGTTCCACCATAAACGAGCCCGGTCGGTTCAAGTTCGAGACCGACGAGTTCTACATGAAAACCGAGGAGGAGATGCGCAAGGCCCTCATAGACTATCCGGAGGCCATCGAGAACACCCTCGAAGTTGCGGACAAGTGCAACGTGGAGTTCAACTTCGGCCGCTCCAAGCTGCCGGATCCCGGCGTGCCGGAGGGTATTCCGCCCTCAAAGTACATGGAGGATGAGGCTTGGAAAGGTCTTACGGCCCGCCTGGGCCACGAGCCGCCGCCGGAATACAAAAAGCAGTTCGACTACGAGTGCAAAATTATCAATGACTGCGGCTTCCCCCTCTACATGCTCATCGTCCGGGACTTCACCGACTTCGCCCGCAAAGCGGGTATGTACGTGGGCGCCAGAGGTTCCGCCGCCAGCTCCCTTGTGGGCTACGGTTTGGGCATCACCGACGTTGACCCCATCGATTTCGACCTGGCCTTCGAGCGGTTTTTGAACCCGGAACGGGTGGAGATGCCGGATGTGGATTTGGACATACAGGACGACCGCCGGGAAGAACTTATAGAATACGTCTGCCAAAAGTACGGCAGGGCCAACGTGGGTCAGATTGCCACCTTCGGCAGTATGAAAGCCCGCCAAGCCGTCCGGGACTGCGGCAGAGTGCTGGGTATGGATTTGGGATTTACCGACAGAATCACCAAGATGATTCCCACCATGCCCCTGAACGTGAAGATCAAAGACGCCTTGGAGATGAATCCGGACCTGAAAAAGGAGTACGATTCCGACCCCAAGGTGAAGGAGCTTCTGGACACCGCCATGGGAGTGGAGGGCACCAACCGAAGCGTGGGAATCCACGCCGCCGGCGTGCTCATCTCCGACGACCCCCTCACGGACCACGTTCCGGTTCACTACGGCGGCAAAGGGGAGTACGTTGCCCAGATGGCCAAGAAGGACATCGCCAAGATAGGCCTTCTGAAGATGGACTTTTTGGGTCTGGCCAACCTCACCATTCTCGCCAACTCCATAAAGAACGTTAAAAAGAGCCGGGGTATAGATATAGATATAATGAATATACCCCTGGACGACAAGGCTACCTACGAGATGCTGGGTCGGGGCGACACCAACGGCGTGTTCCAGTTGGAAAGCGCCGGTATGCGCAAGAATGTGGTGGAACTTAAACCCGCTTCCGTCCGGGAGCTGGCGGCTATCGTGGCTCTCTACCGACCGGGACCCATGGCTTTCATTCCCAAGTTTATCCGCTCCAAGTTCGGCAAGGAGCCCATTAAGTATCTCCACCCGCAACTTGAACCCATTCTGAAAGAGACCTACGGCGTTATCTGCTATCAGGAACAGGTTATGCGCATCGCCCGGGCAATCGGCGGCTTCACCCTGGGCCAGGCGGACGTTCTGCGGAAGGCCATGTCCAGCAAGAGTAAGGAAATCATGGACGCCCAGCGGGAGAAGTTCCTGAAGGGCGCGGTGGAGAACGGCGTGGACGAAAAGACCGCCTCCGCTATCTACGAGCAGGTCCAGCCCTTCGCCGGTTACGCTTTCAACAAGGCCCACGCGGTTTGCTACGCCTTCGTGGCATACAGAACCGCCTACATGAAGGCCAACTATACCGCCGAGTATTACGCCGCTCTCATAAGCGCCAACATGGACGACAAAGAAAAGCTGGCCATGTACGTGGACGACTGCAAGCGGTTCGGCGTGGCGGTGTATCCCCCGGACGTGAACAAGAGTTGTTCCGAGTTTACGATTGAGAACGGGGGCATCCGCTTCGGTTTCTGCGCCATCAAGGGATGCGGCAAGGCGGCCATGGACGCCCTGGCGGAGGAACGGGCGAAGAACGGCGATTTCAAGGACATATTCGACCTCACGGTGAGACTGTGCGACAACAACGCCCTCAACAAGGGGTCTCTGGAAGCCCTGATAAAGGTGGGCGCCTTCGATTCCATCGAGCCCAACAGAGCCAAGGTTCTTATGATGCTGCCGGACGCTTTGGCCATGGCGTCCTCCAAGCGGAAAGACGCCCAGACCGGTCAGGACTCCCTCTTCGG
>JAGDDM010000200.1 GCA_017958015.1 Abditibacteriota bacterium
AGGCTGCCCCACATTCCCACGAACACGCCGAGAATGAGAAGCGCGCAAAGTTGGGTCTCCGGGGATACGCCGGTGCGGCAGGTGCGGAACATTCCGGTTATGCCGTGCATGGTGCGCATAACGTATATGCCGCCGGCCTGAATCAGCAGCCAAGACAGGAAAGCGCCCACGGCGCCGAAGAATATACCCTCAATAACCAGAGGAATGCGGATAAAGGCGTTGGTGGCGCCCACAAGCTGCATTGTCCTTATCTCGTGGCGTCTGGCGTAGAGAGTGAGTTTGATGGCGTTGCTCACCACAAAGAGGGATGCCACAAAGAGCACCGCGCAACCGATAAGGCTGATTATCCTAAGGGCGTGGGCGAGGGTTTTCACCCGTCCCAGCATTTCTTTGGAATCGTTTACTCTGCCGATGTGCTCGATGTCACGAATCTTGTCGGCCACGGCGGAGGTTTTTGCGGAGTCAGCGACTTTCACGTCGATTCTGTACGGCAGAGGATTGCCGTTTACGCCCTTAACGCCGGACACGTCGATGTTGGGATACTGCTTTTTGAAGGACTCCCACTCTTTCTCCCTGTCGCAGAGCTCGGCGCTTTTCACCCCGTCGATGTTTTTAATCTCGTCCAAAGCGGCCTCAATTTCCGACTCGCTTTCCGTGGAGCCGAAGGCCACAATCTGGAACTTGTTAATCTGAGAGAGAGCGAAGTTATTGGCTCCCATGGCGGTGAGGGCAAAGGCGCCGAACACCGCCAGCGTCAGAGCGATAATGGTGACGGTGGCAAAACCCATAAATCCGTTGCGGCGTATGCCCTCAATGGCTTCGGCAATCGTATATTCAAGCTTCCTGAAAATCACTTCGGTATGTCCCTTCGGTTTCGTCCCGCACAATTTCGCCGTTGTCTATCTGTATAACCCGCTTTTTCATTCTGTCCACCATAATGCGGTCGTGGGTAGCCACAACGACTGTGGTGCCGTCTTTGTTGGCTTCCTCGAGAATACGCATGATTTCCAGAGATGTGTCCGGGTCCAAATTGCCCGTGGGTTCGTCGGCGATTAAGACGTTGGGTTTGTTGGCGAGAGCTCTGGCGATGGCAGCTATCTGCTGTTCGCCGCCGGAAATCTGGCTGGGGAAAGCGTCGCAGCAGTGGGCGAGTCCCACCTGATTCAGAACAGTCTCCGTCTTTTCCCGTATTTCCTTGGGGGGAAGACCGAGAACCCGGAGAGCGAAAGCTATGTTTTCCCACACGTTTTTCTGAGGCAGCAGCTTAAAGTCCTGAAAAATGATGCCCAGGCGCCGTCTGAAACCCGCCACTTTTCGGGGCTTCAAAGCCGTAACGTCGGTGCCGTCCACGATGACGGTGCCGGAGGTGGGCAGCATATCCCGATAGAGAAGCCGCAGCAGTGTGGATTTTCCGCTGCCGGTCATGCCCACGATAAAGGCGAACTCGCCGGGATCAATCTTAACGTTTACGTTCTTTAAGGCCGTAACGCCGGTGGAGTATTCCACCGAAACGTCTTTAAGTTCTATCATATAATTATCTCCAAGGTTCGGATTCGAATCTTCTCAACACAAGCTCATCGGTGAAGGCAACGCCTTCCTGCTTGCAGAGATATATTATTCCGTCGGCGATTTCCTCAACGGTCATCCAGTCGTCGGCGGAACCTTTGTCGCCCCGGGAGACCCGGAGATCCTCGGAAAGTTTGGTCACAATACCGCCGGGACTTACGAGATTAACCCTGATGCCGTATTTCTTCTCTTCCAGCGCCAGCACCTTCGTAAAGCCCACTAGAGCGTGCTTTGAGGAGCAATAGGCGCCCTGGCATTCGTAACCGCGCCTGCCCGCCATGGAACCGATGTTGATTATTCTGCCGCTTTTCCGCGCTTCCATGCCGGGAAGAATTTCCTTTGTCATGAGGAACACACCCCGGAAGTTGGTGTTCATTGTCTCATCCCAATCGGAGACGCTCATCTCGGCAATCCGCGCAAGCTTCTGCATACCGGCGTTATTTACGAGAATATCCACACCGCCGAAAGCGTCGACGGCGGCTTCGGCGGCTACCTTGACGGAGTTCTCGTCGGTCATATCGCAAAGAGCGTATTCGCACAGGCCGCCGCTTGCGTTGATTTCTTCTTTAACGGCTTTAAGTTCGCTTTCCGTGCGGGATACGATAAAAACTTTCACGCCTTCCGCGGCCAGTCTCAGGGCGACTTCTCGACCCACGCCTCTGCCGCCGCCGGTTATGAGAGCGGTTTTATCTTTAAGCATATCAATATCTCCCGTCTATCCTGAAACGTTCGTATTTGGGCGGGTCGGTGCAAAGACCAACGCCGGGATATTCGTTGTTTATGAAATCTTCCGCTTCCCACAGCATAACCGCCCGCTTTTTGGCTTTCATCCTCACGATAAAGGCGGCAATCAAAAGCACCGCCATTACGATGCCGATTGCTGTGGCGGCCATGTTATCAACGCTTAACGAAGCGTATTCTTTGGCGAAGGCGCCGGTGAAGTTGTCCTCAAACTTTTCTTGGTTCATGCCGGTGGCGGCTTCGCACCCGGCGTCGAAATCGGATTCTTTGGCGGCTGTGTTTACGATTTCACCTACGGTCACGCCCCGCTTCGCGCCCTCGTCAATCATCTTCCGCACGGCAAAGGCGGATTCGGCGTAAGCCAGGTTTATCTTCTTTTGGGGAAACCGATTCCGCAGCGTCGTAAGACTCAGGATTTCTCCGTCGTTTTCCGCCACGGTGTGCTTGTCGCGGACGATGCCGCCCTCGCCCTCGGAGATATACTTCGCCAATCCCTCGTGGAACCACAGGGGAAAGAGATCCCTGTTTTCGTGTTTACGGAAAAGTATGGCGTGGGTAATCTCGTGGGAGAGAACCTCCCGGACGCTTACGATTGAACCGCTGGCGTCAACGGATACGGATTGATCTCCGGACTTGGCCAGTCCTACGGTGTATCTGTCGAAACCGCTTGAGGCCGCGGATTCCATAAAATCGTAATGGTTGGTGTAAACCGTGAGTTTGAAAGGCCGGGCATGGGATATGTCGTAGTCCAACATCTCCGCCACCCGACGAAGTTCCTCCTCCGCGAACTCCGCCGTAAGCTTGGCGGAATAGGGTTTGTATCCGTCGTGACGCAGGAGAAAATGTCCCGACGGAGCGTAAGCGGTCAGACCGTCGGCGGAAGCGGCGGCGAGAAACAAAAACAAAACCGCCGCGAGGAAAAATCTACTCCCGGTCCGTCTTCTCATCCTTGGTATTCTTGGCGCGGGTCACGGCGATATCTTTGGGGGCTGTTATGCCCAGCCGCACCTGATTGCCTCTGGCTTCGATAACCGTGACTTCTATATTGTCGCCGATTTTTATTCCCTGACCGGTTTTAGTGGTCAAAACAAGCATATTTTATACCGAAAAGCCGCCCGAAAGGTCCCTACGGACCGCCGGACGGCTTAATGATTTCAGTCTACGGCGACGACGGATTCGATTTCGGGAACCGTAGCCTTGATGACTCTCTCGACGCCCATCTGAAGGGTCATCTGAGCCATGGGGCATCCGTGACACGCGCCCTGAAGTCTTACCTTGGCGACGTTTCCGTCAAGCTCAACAAGCTCCACATCTCCGCCGTCCGCCTGAAGAGCGGGACGCACTTTGGCGATGGCTTCTTCGACTTTTGCTTTCAGTTCTTCGGACATGTCTTAACTCCTTTATTCTTTCTTATCACTATGCGCTTCCAGGTGGCATACGCACGCCGATTCGGAACACGCCTTTTCTTTTTTCTCCAGACCCTTGCCGGTGGTCTTTACGAGATAATCGTCGATGGCGCTTCTCACGGCCTCTTCGGCCAAGACGGAACAGTGGAGTTTTACCTTGGGCAGTCCGTCCAAAGCTTCCACAACCGCCTGGTTGGTGAGTTCGAGAGCCTCGTCGATACTCTTTCCTTTTATGAGCTCGGTTGCCATGGAAGACGTGGCGATAGCCGCGCCGCAACCGAAAGTCTTAAACTTAACATCGGTGATAATGTTGTCTTTGACTTTGATATAAATGTTCATTATATCGCCGCAGACCGGATTTCCGACTTTTCCGATTCCGTCGGCGTCCTCAATTTCGCCCACATTGTGGGGATGGGCGAAATGTTCCATTACTTTCTGACTGTATGCGGGCATTTCAACCTCCGTATTTCTTTATTTTGCTCGTATATTATACCACATTTCGGGGGTGTTAGGCAAACCTCAACCCCGCCGGTTCATAATCGACAGGAAGAAAGGCGCGCCCAAGAGAGCCGTAACAACTCCGGGAGGAATGAGGCCTATACTCACAACGATTCGGGATACAACGTCGGCGCCAAGAGCCAGAACCGCGCCCCCCAGCGCCGCCGCCGGAACGATAATCCTGTGGTCCGCTCCGAAGAGCCGGCGGCATACGTGAGGTACCACAAGTCCCACAAAGCCGATAATACCGCTGACGGACACCGCCACCGCCGTCATCAGCGACCCGATAAGAATGAGAGTTTTCTTAAGCCGCTCCGTGTCCACGCCCATGGTCATGGCGTTTTCCTCGCCCAAAGTATAAACGTTGAGCCGTTTCGACAGCGTCCAAACAATGAGCGTCCCCGCTATGGTTACGGGTAAAGCGAGCGGAATGTTCCCCCAAGCACCCCTATCGGTGTTGCCCTCAAAACTGCCGAGAAGCCAGAAAAGGAGCTTGCCCTCCGTGTTATCCCCGGAGTTGGCGCCCAGAGCCAAGAGAAACGCCAACAGCGCCCACATAAAGGAACCGCAGATTATACCCGCCAGCAGGAACCGTTCCGGATTGACTTTGCCGCCCCGCCTTGCCATGGCGAAAACGCAGACCATTGTGAGCACCGCGAAAGCGAAGGACATTATGACGGAACCGTAGCCGCAGAGCATGTATCCGAAGCCGAAGGCCACCGAAAGTCCCGCGCCCAGCGCCGCGCCGGAGGATACGCCCACGGTGTAGGGATCGGCCAGGGGATTAAGCAGCAACGACTGAAACACCGCGCCGGCCAGAGCCAGCATGGCGCCCACGCAGACGGCGGTGAGGGCTCTGGGAAATCTGATTTCCCAGACGATGATATCGGTCATATCCGTCACCGACCCGCCACGCAGGTGGGAAGATATGACGGACGCGACCTTATGAAGCGGTATTCTCACATCGCCCCAAACCATGTCCAACAGAAACAGCAAAACAAGGGGAATAAGGAGCGAAAGAGCCGCCGTAAACACTTTCGACGATAAAGATTTTTCGGTTTTCATATCAAACAACTTTAACACGGTAGAGATACTATGTCAAGTTGTGCTATAATATGAGTATGAAAAAGATTGCCAACATCATCTTAATATGGCTTTTCACCGTCATGGCGGTGATGCTTCTTCTCGCCGTGGTACCCTCACTGGGTAAACTCCGCACGGCCGTCCGAACGAAAGAGGACATCAAACCGGTGTGGGTAAAGGAAAAACTGTATCTGAAATCCTTCGATGTCACACCCGACGGTTCCCGAATCGCCTATCTCGACACGGAGGGCAAACTCTACCTGGAGACTCTGCGGGGAACACGGATTTTCACCCGCAAGTCGGAGGACGGGGAAAACAGTGTTGTGCTGTCGCCGGACGGCAAATACGCCGCAGTGTACAGCTCGCTGCCAGCGGAGGAATCGGCGGTGACGATTGTCAGAGACGACGGGCGGGCGGCCTACCGGTTCCACGTGCCAAGGGGCGTTTCCTCCGTTGATTCCGCAAAACTCTCCTCCGGCTGCCGATTCGTCGCCGGAAGCTACTCAAACGCTATATATGTGGCGGACGTGACGAACGGGGAACGAAAGTCGCAAACCATCGAAACCCAGGCTCAGGTCACATCCGTTTGCATAACCGACGACGGCAATATCATCTACGGCACCAAGTCGCCGGGGCGAGTGGTGTGCGTGGACAGCGAAGGTAAACCCCTTTGGAACATGACAAACGTGCCGCCGGAAAGCAAAAACTACATTACCCACCTCAGCAAACAGCGGCGGTATCTCATTTTGAGCAAACCCTACTCCAAGGACGAGAAAAACGTCTATATGGTTATCGACGAAAACGGAACAAAGGTCACGGCGGCGGCGGTGGACTACGCCGACAACGGAACCGCCGTCAGTCCCTGCGGAACGTACCTCGCCTCCGGATACGAGAAGATTTTGCGGCACAAAGAAAAAACCGCTTCGGAACGCCACGTGTTCCTCTGCAGACCCGGCATCGACGACCCGGATATTCTCTGGGACTTGGGATCTTTCTTTTTCCCCATTATACCCATCTCCGTGAACACCGCCGGCGCCGTCCTGGCCGTCACCGAAGACAGCTTTTTGTACATGATTACCCCCGGCGGCAGCAGAGAAAGACTCTTCAAACTTCCCACGGACATCGCGAATTTCGCCTCCACCCGGAACGACGCCTACACTTTCATCTACTGCAAAGACGGCACCCTCTACTGCCTCAGCAGCAGATAAGAATATTCCGCTCCTCGGAGCGGCTTTTTTATATGTTACCGTCCCTAATTGCCGAAATCGGGAAATTCCGGTATTATATATATGAGGAATTATATATGAAAACATTCGATACCGCCAAAGACAACATCAAAGATATTTTAGCCGCCCTGTCCCCCGCTTCAGGTCAGGCCTCCGATTCCGTGCGTCAAACCGTCGCCGATATAATCGAGAAGGTGAAAACCGAGGGAGACAACGCGGTTCTGGAGCTGGGCCGCAAGTTCGACTCCCCGGACCTCAATGCCATCGAGGTGACTACCGAGG
>JAGDDM010000201.1 GCA_017958015.1 Abditibacteriota bacterium
CATGTTGTCCTTGTTCATCTCCGCGGTGTTCACCACGTACACGTCGCACTCCGCCTTGGAGTCGGCAACGGACTTAACAACCGCCCGGAGAGAGGGGATCTTCATCTTGTTCTCGTAGTTGATGTCCCAGCCGTCACGCATGACCCACAGGGTATCCCCCGCGGCAACCTTGGAATCCTTTTCGAGAGTAATCGTCACGTTATTTTTTGTCTCGGCGGAAACAACACCCGCCTTGGGGAACTTGCACTCGATGGTGCCGTACTTATCCTCCGGCACGGTGCCGCCCTTATCGGTTATGTACTTCTTCAGATACTCCACACGATCGGCGGTCTTGGGGTGGGTGGACAGAATGGTGCTGCTCTCCTTGCCCCCGGCGTTTTCCTTGATACGGGCAAGCTTTATCATGGAGCGGTAGACGCTTGCGATGTCCTCACCGGCGGCAATGCAGAGATCCGTACCGCCCTTGTCCGCGTCTTCCTCGTTTTCCCGGGAATACTTCAGGGAGTAGAGCTTTTCACCGGCGAAAAGAAGGTTGGTGCCCAGGCTGGATATGTGTCCCAACACGGAGCCGATGCCGATGAGAATCTGGCGGGTCCGCTGCTTGGAATAGGCCTTCAGTGCGTGCTTCTTGTCGCAGTGGGTAATCTCGTGACCGATGACACCGGCCCGCTCGGCGGGGGTCATGGCGTACCACAGTTTGTCGGTAAAGTAGACGTAGCCGCCGGGCACGGAGTAGGCGTTGAACTCGTCGGCCCGAAGGAGCTTGAACTTGTATTCGATTTCCTTGCGGGAGACATTCTTGGCCAGCTTGGAGCCCATGGTCACAAACTCCGCCGCCGCGGTCTTGTCCGCGGAGAGTCTGTACTGCTGCATAATCTCCTGATCCGTCTCTTTGCCCTTTTTGAGCTCGTTTTCGAGGGAGGTGTCGGCAAAGACGGCGCAGGAGGTCATGACCGTAACGGCCAATATTAAAGCGAGTCTTTTCATTTGTAGTCGGCCTCGATGTCGGGAACGTTGATACCCTTGCCCTCAAGGTACTTTCTGAGGTACTTCACTCTGTCCTTGGTGGCGGGGTGGGTGGAAAGAATTGTGGGATTCGCGGACTTTTTGCCGGAAGAGTTGGCAATCTGCTCAAGCCGCAGCATGGAGCGATAGACGCCGGTGGGATCCAAACCCGCGGCTATACACAGGTCGGTTCCGCCCAGATCCGCGTCCTTTTCGTTGGAGCGGGAATAGCTGAGACTGCCCAGCTGATAGGCGACGCTGGCCACATTGGCGTATTTGCCCCCGGCCAGAACGGCTCCTCCGATTCCGTAGATGAGGGCCCGTCTTTGGTTCTTCTCGTAGGCTTTGATGGCGTGCCGCTTGTCCACGTGAGTAATTTCGTGACCGATGACGCCGGCGCGCTCGGCGGGGGTCATCTGCTTCCACAACTTCTCGGTGAAGTAGACGTAGCCGCCGGGGATGGCGAAAGCGTTGTACTCGTCGGCGGTGACCAACTTGAAGGTGTACTTAATCTCCTTGCGGCTTACCTGAGCGGCAATCTTTTTGCCGATGCTCTCAAGCTCCGCGGCGGCGGTCTTGTCGGTGGAGAGTTTATACTGCTTCATAAACTCGGCGTCCGCCTCTTTGCCCAGCTGGTTTTCCTGTTCCACGGTGTAACCCGCGAAAGCGGCTCCACCCGCGCACATGAGCGCCAGAGCGAAAAGAATAAGGTTTTTGGTGAATGTTTTCATAACAATCCTCCGCTGAAAATAATTTTACGTATATATTTTACCGGTATTTATATTTGTTTTCAAGACGTAAAAACAAAGTTTGATGGAATGGGAGCGGTGCCGCCAAAAGTTGAGCCCCGCCCGCTGGGGGCGAGGCTCTTCGGAATGCTTTGTATCAGAGTCTGGATTCGGAGGAACCCACTTCGATAAGTCTGGCGGTACCGCCGCTTACCTTCACTCTGTAGGAGGCGTAGACACTCTTGGTGTAGCCCTCCTCATCATAGTAGGTGTGTACACCGTAGGCGGTGTAGGTACTGTCACTGGCTCTGCGGATGGCGTACCAGTTGAAGTCGATGGTGTCGATGCTGTCCATGGCGTCGTAGAGCATGTTCTCGTAGTCCTTTGCGCTTACGTAGTACTCGAAACTTCCGTCAAGGAGTACGGCGATATCATCGGACTTGATGTAGCGGGCCACCTCTTGGGCTCTGGAGGATCTCCAGCCGGCGGCGATGTCGTCGAAGGCGATTCTTGCCAGGGAAGGAACCTTGGCATCCTCGAGATAGTAATCTCTGCCGTAGTCGTAGGTCACCACGTAGGTGGGATAGGTGTAGTGGCGGTTGATTACATGGTCAAGGAGCATGTAGGTGAGAGCGCCGTAGAAGAAGAAGGCGGAGCGTCTGTTGCGGCCGTAGTGCGGGCGGAAGTTCCACCAACCGTATCTGTAACCGTGGTGTCCACCACCGTAGTAGTAGCGGTTATCCCGATAGATGGGAACGCGGTTGTCGTAAATCGGCGGGCGCTTGGGCACGTAGTTGGGCTTGGGAGCGGGGCCGGGTCTGCCGGGGCCCATGATTCTGCCACCGTTGCCGTTCATAATTCTGCCGCCGGGTCTGTTGTTATAGTTCGGACCACCGGGAACTCTGTCGCCGGGGCGGGAAGTTCTGCCGTAATTGCCGTTGGGAGTTCTGTCACTCGGTCTGTCGGTTCTGCCGGGAACATAACCGGGGTTCGGTCTGTTGTTGCCGGCGCCGTTGCCGTAGCCGGATCCGTTGTTCCGAGGAGCGGGTCTGTTGTTGCTGTCCGGTCTCACGCTCGGTCTGCCCGAGTCGTTCCGGGGAGCGGGTCTGTTGTTACCGTCGGGTCTGACAGTAGGTCTGTCGGTGTCGGTGTCGCCGGATCTGCGTTCCGGTCTAACGGTGGGTCTGTCACCGCCGGGGGCGGGTCTGTTGCCGGAATCCGGTCTAACGGTGGGTCTGTTGCCGCCGGGGGCGGGTCTGTTTCCGGAGTCGGGTCTCACGGAAGGTCTGTTGGCGCTGTCCGGTCCGGTGGCGTTGGGAGCCGGTCTGTTAGACTCGGGTCTGCTGTAGTTGGGAGCGGGTCTGCTCTCGTTGCGGACCTGGGGAGTGTTTCCGCCGTGATGTCCGCCGTTGCCTCTGCCGCCGAAGCCTCCGGGTCCGCCGCCGGGGCGGGCCGTAACCGCGGTGGCGGTGAAGGCCATGGTGATTGCGGTGAGGGCGATAATCGCTTTGCTTGTAACTTTCATTTCGATACCTCTTTCTTAAAAGAATTGATTGCGTTGGTTTATAAGACTCCGCCGACTTGCGCATATTGCCAAAGTTTCCGACAATTTCCGATATTTTCTGAAATTTCATACATTTCCGCAAAAATGCGTTTTATCGGCTTTTATCTCTATGACGATATTCGGAGCCGAAATGTTCCTTTATTCTTTGATTTGTTCGTAAATATCAAGTCCGTCTTCCACATTTGCCGCGTTGTAGTTCTCCACGTAGTCGATGATTCTGAAGAAAACCTTGCCGTCCTTTACGGATGTGAGCTGGGCGGTGGCCACCACTCTGGTGCTGTAAGGCATATTCTCATCCATATCCGTGAGCACCACGTCGTAGGTTTTCTTGGCGTAGACGTCGGAGTTGTCGGCGTTAATCTTGTTTGTCTTAACCTCAAGCTTCTGGGCTTTGCGCAGAGGGTTCAGGGAAGTGCCCTTGCTGCCCGCCTTGGCAATGGTGCCTATCCACCTGTCCGCGTCCGGGTCCTCAAAGCTCACCACCGGCAGCACCTCGTCGTCGCAATAGGAATAATTGAAGGATTCGTCGAAGAAGCAGGTGTAGCCGTCCTCTTTGGTGGAGTCGATGACAACCAGATAGCCTATTACCTTATTAACAAGGGCGGTGTAATCGTCGTTCCACACGGTGCCGGTTACATAATATCTGTCCATGTTTTCCGCGCCCTGCACCTTCAGCGGGCCGGGCTCGCCTTTGCTGAGAACGATTCTTCCCACGCCGTAGTCCGCCTTGGGCTGGGGAACCACGTAGACACCCATGCCCTCGGAGATTTTGGCGTTGCCGTAGGTGCGGAGCAGAGCCTCGCTGGCGAAGCCGAAATTTGTGACTATTCCTCTTCCCGCGGGAACGGGCATCCGGTTTTCGTATCTGCCGTCCCAGCCGTTTCTCATGACCCAAACGATGCTGTCCCGCTCAAGTCCAGCTCTGTCCGCGGCGGTGGCGGTGTCCTTAACGAAGGTAATCTTGTTCTCGAAGCCGTCTTTGCTCTCGCTCTTTACCTTTGTCACCAAACCCACATAGGTGAACGGAGACTTCAGGTTTTCGGGCTCTTCGGCGGGGATGTCGAAGCCGCCGGCAACGAGGAAACTCTCCGCGTCTTTAATCCTGTGGTCGTCGTTGGGGTGCGCCGCGTAGAAGTTGCGGAGCACGTTCCCCTCGGTGCCGTTTTGGTCGATAATACGGTTAATCTTGCGGATAAGCTTCAGCTCCGAAGCGGGATTGTAGCCCGCGGCGTTGCAGAGTTTGACCGCCTTCTCGTCCGCTTCCTCCTCGTTCTTGGAGGAATACTTTACGCCGAAGTGGTTGTTCACGTAGTCCACGGCGTTGCGGTAAAGTCCCCGCACGCCCACCGCTCTGGCGATGAGGCCCACGGCGATGTCCCGTTTCTTTTTGCGGTCGATGTTGTTGATGGCGTGGCGGCCGTCAACGTGGGCTATCTCATGGGCAACCAGGGCCGCTTTCTCGTCCTCGTCCAAAATGTTCCAGAACCTCTCGGTGACGTAGACATAGCCGCCGGGGAACGCGAAGGAGTTGAACTCCGCCAGATCGATCACGTGGAACTCGTAGGGAATGTCCGTCCGCTCCGCGTACTTGGCGAGGTTGGCGCCGATATTCCGAATCTCGCCCACCGCCTTGGGGTCTTTGTCGATGAGCTCCCCGAACATCTTCACGAAAGCGTCGTTCTGGGTGGCGCCCATGTAAATCTCGTCCTCTTTGGTGGCGGCGAAAACCGATGTCGCGAGGGCCGCGACGGCAAGTATAATAAGTATTTTCTTCATTGCTTTATGAGATCCTCCCGTGCTATCTGAGAAGTCAGTTTCGATGTGTCGGAAATATCCGCCGTGGGATTTTTCGATTTGAGCATAATAAGGGACGCTTCTTCCTGCTTTTTGTCCCCTCTCGCCCCGTAGATTCGGGCGCACACCGCCCAGGGAATCCAGGATTCCGATTCCAGCTCCCGCAGAGCCATGTCGTCCGCGGACCTCAAGGCCTCGTCATCCTTGCCCAATGCCAACTGAGCCAGAGCGAGAGCCACTCGGCAATCCGGGTCCTTCGGGGCAAACTTCACCGCCTCGGCGGCGTATTTTTCCGCTCCGCCGTAATCCCCGGAAATCCGCAGAACGTGGCTTATCATCCGGGCAGCCTCCGCCGACCGCGTTCTGTCGGCGGCGGATTTCATACATATATTATACGACAAAAGCGCCTTCTCGTCAGCCTTCCCCAGGAAATACATGTTCCCGGCGTACATTCGGGCAGTGTAATCGGTCTTTGCGTCGAACGCAACCGTGCCCCAATCCCGGGACACAACCGCCGTGGGCAAATCCGAAAGCCTGTCCGCCGCGGATTCCTTCAGTTTCATCCTCGATTCCACGGAACCGGCGATAATCTTATCGAGACAGGAATACTTCCGGGCAGCCGTCACATATACCGACGCAACCGCCAAAGCGCATATTGCCGCCGCCATACGCTTTCGGGAGTCGACGGACGCGGCGCACATATATATTATGACACCCGCGCAGGCGGCCGCCACGTACATGGTGCAATCCAATCGGTAAAAATAGGTGTAGACGTATTTGAACGCCGGCGTCAGGGGAATCCGGGTCATGAAGGCCCCGCCGTATATGCCCAGCACGTTCAGCATGGCGCAGGCGAAAAAGACGCAAAAACCCACGGTGAAGCCCAGACGCTTCCACACCACCCCAACGGCGGCGAAGAAGGCAACCGTAAAGGCAATCCCCGTCCATGGCCGCAGAACCGGCAAAAAGAAGGCGGCCAGGGAGTAGAGTTCGTAGCCGATGAAGGCGGCGGAACCCACGCCCAAAGCGGCGGTGACGTCGGCGAGGCTGTGTTTCTCCTCAAAGAGCCGCAGGCACCAATGGGAACACACCGAGGCGAGGCAAAGAAGACCGCAGAATGTGAGTGGGTTCCTGAAGCCCAGAGTCAGCAGATTCACCGGGCCGTACCGCAGAGCGTAGAGAACGCACACAACCGCGGACAGCGCGCCGGCGGCAATCACGTATATGAAGTTGTTTCTAATCGCTCGTTTCATCAATTTCTATCTTCAGTCCGTCGTAGGCGGGTCGGATATTCTCCGGCAGCGTCTCCGTCAGGACATCGTAGTCCAGTTTGTGGGACATATGAGTGAAATAGGCCCTTCCGGCGCCGATTTCCTTCACGAAAGCGCAGGCCTGATCCACGTTCATGTGTGTGGGGTGCTCATCGTAGCGGATGGTGCCGAAAACAAGAGTATCCACGCCCTTTATAAGCTCAATCGACTCCGGCGGCGCGTAGCTGCAGTCGGTGACGTAGGCAAAATTGCCGATTCGGTAGCCCAGAATAGGCAGTTTGCCGTGCATAACCGGCACGGGAACGACTTTCACTCCCTTCACCTCGAAGGGTCCCCGGATTTCGTGGAGAAGGAGCCCCGGCTTGGTGCACTGGGCGGGAGCGGGTCTGAAAGCGTACTCGTAGGCGGTGCGGATGTTCATAACCACGTCCGCCTTGGCGTACACATCAAGGTCATGTTTGCTCTTTTCGCTGAACCGGCGGATGTCGTCCAGGCCGAACAGGTGATCCGCGTGGGCGTGGGTGTAACAGAGGGCGTCGGCGCCGGTTATACGCTCCCGCAAAAGCTGAATCCGCAGCTCCGGCGGCGTGTCAATCAAAATCTTTACGCCCCGGGTCTCAACATACACCGCCGACCGAGTTCGGTTGTTTTTGGGGTTCGTCGACCGGCAAATATCGCAGTCGCAACCCACAACCGGCACCCCGTGGGAGGCTCCCGTTCCCAAAAACGTGACTATCATTCGTTATCTTCCGCCTTTTCCTTATAAAGCCTCAAAAGGTTATCCGCAATCTCCCGCTCGGCGCCTTCCCGCTTCCGGGCAAAGGCAGCGGCCCGACCTCGTATCTCTTTTGTCGTAAGCATTATTCCCTCTCTTTGCACGCCTTAATAAAAGTCTCGAATATCTTCATGCTGTTTACATCGGTTTTGTATGAAAACTCCGGGTGCCACTGCACCGCCCAAAGGAAGCGGCTTTCGGGACGATACACGGCCTCGACAATCCCGTCCGTTGATACGGCCATAACTTCAAGCCCCGGCGCCACGGTTTTCACCGCTTGATGGTGGTAGCTGTTCACCGGCAGAACCTCGGCGTTCAGACACTCCCGCAGGGGTGAGGTAAGATTTACATCATGAACCGGTTCCCGATAGGGAGCGTGGCCGCGGTGGTTTATCTCGGAGGGGTGCTGGGTGGGCAAATCCTGATAAAGCGTGCCCCCCAGATAGGCGTTTATGAACTGGATCCCCCGGCAGATACCCAAAATCGGCTTGTCCGCCTCCATGGCCGCCTTCAAAATCACGCCGTCCAGCGCGTCCCGCTTTTCGCAGCGGTCGCAAAAACCCTCAAGGGGCTCCTCGCCGTAGAGTGTCGGTGACACGTCCTGACCGCCGGTGAAGAGAAATCCTCGGCAAATTTCGACAAGGTACTCAACATCGGAAGTAAAAGGCAGAATAATCGGCAGTCCTCCCGCCGCATCGATACCCTCGGTATAGCCCGGCAGCATCCAAACACTTTCTTTCTTTTCGTCCCACAGGGGCAGCACGCCTATGACCGGCTTCATTTTTCCCTCCCGCAGGCTCCGCAGGCGTTGCATTTCCCGAAAACGCAGGGAGTGGTGGTCTCCTCCCGCAGGGCTTTTTCGTATTCCCGCTCCAAATAGTCTCGGCTTACAAGCATGTCAATCTTTTCCCAGGGGAACGCTTCGCCGGCGTCCCGCTGACGGGTGTATTTGTCATCGTCGATCTTCCGCAGAGCCTTGGTGCCGTTTCCGGTTTCCGACCACTCCTCCAAAAAGGAAGCGAGGTCCCCGTCCCCCCTTGCAAGCACCGCCTGAACATGGGCGGCCTTGGGGCTCTCAAAGGAAAATTTTACGCCCCCCTTGGCGGTCTCCTTGCGGAGGTAGGCAATCTTCTTCTTCAGGCTCTTTTCCCCCTCCATGGCGCACCGCTGGAACGGCGTGAAGGGCTTGGGCACGAAGCAGCCCACGGAGGCCCGAATCGTCAGACTCTTAAACTCCTTGGCGATACGGTTGGTCAAATCGGCGATGGCGGCCACGTCCTCCTCGGTTTCCGTGGGCAGACCTATCATGTAATACAGCTTCACGGTGGTGAGCCCCGCCTCCGCCGCGTTCCGGGCCGCGGCGAAAATGTCCTCTTCGGTCAGACACTTGTTTATGACGTTCCGCAGCCGCTGCGAGCCCGCTTCGGGAGCCACGGTGAGGGTCCGCAGACCCGCCTTTTTCATGAGGGCGGCCATCTCCGCCGTCACCGTCTCGGCCCGCACGGAGGAAAGCGTGAACTCTCCGCCCCGGTCGGTAATCCCGCGGCAAATCTCCGCCGCCTTGGGGTGGTCGAACACCGCGGCGCTCACAAGACCGCACCTTTGGGCCTCCGTCTCCACCTTGCGAAACCGGGCCGGACGGGTTGCGTAGCCCGCCACGCAGAACCGGCAGCCCCGCATACAGCCCCGACCCACCTCGATGAGAGTGGTTTCGCCGAACTCCCCCTCCTCCGTGAGAACGCAGGAGGAAGCGGGGTAGTCGTCCAGGTTTCGGCACACCAGCCGTTTGATTTTCTTTCCCGGTTCGTAAAACTCCGGCACGTAAAGCCCCTCAAGCTCGGAGAGCGCCCGAAGTTTGTCCTCTTTCGATATGTCCCGGCGGAGAATCTCCGCTATCTTGGGCAGAACTTCCTCCCCGTCGCCGATGACGAAAGCGTCGGCGAAGGCGGTGAGGGGCTCCGGGTTGAAGGTCACGGCGATGCCGCCGATTATGACTATGGGGTGCTCAACGGTGCGGTCCTTGCGGTATATCGGTACGCCTCCGAGGCGCAAAACCGTCAGAATGTTGGGGTAGTCCGGCTCGAAGGACACGGAAAAGGCAACGGCGTCGAAGGAGGAAAAGGTCTTTCCGGTTTCAAAGGACAGCAGGGGCTTTTCGGTGCGCCTGTACTCGTCCGCGTCATCGGGCAGAAAACAGCGGTCGCAATAGGTGCTCGGACAGGCATTGAACATCTCATAGACCATCTGATAGCCCAGGGACGCGATGCCCAGGGAATAGACATTGGGGAAACAAAGCAAAACCGACCGCTCCGCCGCCGGGTTCCGCTCCGCCCTATTGATTTCCGCCCGTAGGCGCCGGTTTCTCATCGGGTTTTCTCCGCGGCGTACAGTCCCGCCGCCTCGCCCATGGCGATGCAGTTTGGCATAATCCGAGCCGAACCCTGGGCCGGCCGTGTGGCGGAAAGGCACTTGCCCGCCACCAAAATATTCTTCATACCCCGGGGCATAAGGCACCTCAGGGGAATCTCGTACCAGTCGCCGGCGGGGGGCGCCGAGGACATTATCCCGTCCTTGATGTAGCCATCCATGGTGTGCACGTCGATGGGATAGGCGGAGCGGCAGACGCAGTCATCGAACTTCCGACCCGTCACCACATCCTCCTCCGTCAAAATGTACTCACCCAGAATCCGCCGGGACTCCCGAACACCCACCTCGTCGGCGATTCGGGCGATGTAGGCATTCTCAAAGCCGGGAACGTACTTGCGGACAAAACTCTCGATCTCCCGGGCCTGTTTGCGGGTCTCCCTTTCCGCCCGGGTGAGCTCGAAGGGGTCGTTGGGGTCGCTGACGGAAGCGTGGGTGGTGTTGAAACAAACCTCGCCCCTTCGGGGTCTGGGGATGAAGAAAATCATATCGCCGGGAACGCAATACTCCCCCGCCGCCTTGGCCGCCGCCACCTCGTCAAAGAAACCCGCCACGGTATAGATGCCCCTCGACATCTCCGCCGGGTCGTCAAAATCGGTCATCTTGGGATAGAGGAAATTGTCCGGGCATGTTTTCGCATAGGCCAAAACCCGCTCCTCGTCAACGCCGGCCATGTCGAACATGAGAGTGACGGACTGATACTCCTTCGCGGGCAAAAACTCCGCCCCCAGCATGGCCGCCGCCGAGGCGTTGCCGGTGCAGTCGATGAGAAACTTTGCTTTTATTGTCGTATTGCCGTTAAAAGTTACGGTATAGCCCTCCCGAACATCGGTGAGGTGGGCCCGGAGAAGAAGCTCCGCCCCGGATTCCGCCACGAAGTCCGCCAGGACCTCTTTCATAATCTCCGAATCGAAGGCGTTGGCCAACATTCCGTCCCGGTCTCTCAATCTGTGGGTGAGCTCCGCGAAGATTCCCTCCACCAGCACCTTCCCGTCGGAGGTTTTGTGGGACATAAAGGGAGACACAAGGGAAGCCGTGGAGCAGCCGCCCAAAAAGCCCTGCCGCTCCGCCAGGAGAACCTTTGCGCCCCGCCGTGCCGCGGAGATTGCCGCCCCGCAGCCCGCCACGCCGCCGCCGATTACGATAATGTCGAAATTTTTCATACTATATTATACCACATTTCGGGGAAATAGGGATTGAGACAGGGAACAGCCGCGCCAAGGACGCGAATGAACCGCATCGGCGGACATCATCACTCCCTCTTTTTTTGAGCAAAGCGAAAAAACGACGGACCCTTGCGGGTCCGCCGAATGGATATTGTTTTTGAGTTCGGCTTAAGCCGAGTTATATTTTAGAGATCGTCGCAGTAAAGGCGAGGATCGGCGTACTTCACGGCCGTGGTGTAAGTCTTGGCGGAAGTGGTGTTGTCGCCGCCGAAGCGGTTGAAGTATCTGGGCTCACCGTCAGCGGTAGGACTGGAGCTGTAGGTGGTACCGGAAGACTTGAGGGTAACAGCCTTTACGTGACCGTCGAGGAAGCAGACGTTGATCTGGGAACCGTCCTTGAGACCGGTGCCGCCACCGAAGTGCCAAGGTCTGTGCTCATAGAGGAAGATCTGGTCGGCCGGGAAAGCGTAGTCGGTTTCCTTCTGGCAGAGATCGTCGGCGCTGGTGAGGTAGCCGCCCCAAGCGCCGTCGATAGCGTACTTCCACCAGTAAGAAACCTGGGTGCTGCTGTCGTTGCCGTCGGAAGGAACGCTGTCCTTGTTGGAGTCGGAAGGACACCAAACAACGTCCTTGTTCTGGAGGGTGCTGTAGAGTCTCATGGCCCAGGTAGCGTTGCCGAAGCCGGCGGACTTGGGCGGAATCTGTCCGTACTGAGTTCCGAATCTGTTGAATCTGGCGCTGGTAGCGGCGGTGGTGCCGGCGGCGGAAGACGGAAGAGTAGCGGAGTTGTCGGACATATAGGTAGCGAGAGCGGTACCGATCTGCTTCATGTTGGACTGGCAGGTGGACTTTCTCGCGGCTTCTCTGGCCTTAGCGAAGACAGGGAAGAGGATAGCGGCCAAAATCGCGATGATAGCGATAACGACCAAGAGTTCGATCAAAGTAAAGCCTTTTTTGCGTGCGGGCATTTTATTACCTCCTAAAAGATTTTTTGTTGCACGTAGATGATTTCCTGATTAAGCGTGTTTATTACCCGAAACACTACGGGGTGATGGCGATAGCCTTTTTGACAGCGGAGTCGGTGCTGTCGACACTGTTGAACCACTGTCCGTATTCGTCTTTGTTGATCATGCTTGTCTGCATGGCCTCGGCGGGGAACAAACTAACGTGGCCGTCAGTGAAAAGAACGTTGGAGCCGTTGCCGTGAAGCTTGCTCTTAATGGTGTTCTTTGTGATTTTGCTGTCCTCGGTACCGTTGAGGAACGGATACTGAGGCTTGGAAGAGCTGGAGCCGCTTGCGGGCTTGACCGGTCTCAGCAGAGCGCCTACGTGTCTGTCAAACTCTCTTACGAGCATGAGATTGGCGGTATCCGAAATGGAGGATTCCACAAGCTCAACCAAGTAGTAGTTCATGACGTAGGTGTTCTGGAGAAGGTCGTGGCCGTGCGAGTCGGTCTTGAAACTGTTGCTGGTAGTGTAAGTGGTGGCGCTGGCCGCCGGACACTTCCAGGGGCTCTTATCTTTGAGGGTGGTGGACTCGGTGTAGGCATAGAGAGCCTCTACCCAGTTGGGTCCGCCGCCGCTACCGGTACCGAGAGCTTCATCGGAGTAGTCGGAGGACCAATCCGTAACGGTCAGTTTGACTTCGTTCTGTACGGACAGGTTGCTACCCTGAATTCTGCTGTTGGTGGGGAAAGTGTCATCCCAGTCGGTAAGATAAGATTTGAAGGCTGTGCCGAGCTGCTTGAGGTTGCTCTGGCAGGTAGACTTCAGTGCCGATTGTTTTGCTTTCGTGAAAACAGGGAACAGAATTGCTGCGAGAATCGCTATGATCGCAATAACAACCAGCAGTTCGATGAGCGTAAAACCTTTACGATCTTTCATGTAGTCTTCTCCTTACGACGTTACTATGTATTGTCTTTCGCGTCCGATTCTTTGAGGTTTAATCAGGATCGCCCCGCGGAATCATCGACGTCCGACAATTACATTTAATTGATTATAACCCATCACCGGGAAATTGTCAAGCGGTTTTTTCGGGATTTTCGATGATTTTTCGTCCCTTTTTCCGCAACCGATTTTTTTGACGGCCGCTCCTTTAAAATTGTTCCCTCGGGGGTGATATTTTTTTCGATTTGTGCTAAAATTTATTTATGGATTATCAGTGGCAGATACGGGAAATCCGCGACAGAATAGCCGCCGCCAACGGCGAGATAGACGAATGCGGATTCGCTCCCGAGGAAAAAGAAAATCACCAAAGACTCACCGCCGCGGCGAAAGACCTCCACAAGTGCGCCGACATGCTTCAGGACGTGCTTATGCGGATTCGCCCCAAAAAGCGATGATAGCCCTTCTCGCCGACGCCCTAAAGGGTTACCGGGGGCGTATATACATCGTGGGCGGCGCCGTCAGGGACGAAATCATGGGCCGGGAAACATTCGACACGGACATCTGCGTGGAGGGCTCATCATTTGACGCGGCGGCTACCTTATATAATAAAGGTATTTGCCCGAAACCGGTTTACTACCCCGGGTGCCTTGTGGCGTCGGTCCTTATCGGCGGCAAGCGGGTGGATATCGCCTCCTGCAGACGGGAAGAATATTCCCCGAAAAGCCGCACGCCGATTAAAGTCGAACCCGCCCCCCTCTCCGAGGACGTTCTTCGGCGGGACTTCACCGTAAACGCCCTGTACAAGGACCTCTTCACCGGGGAAATCATCGACTTCGTCGGCGGCAGGGACGACATTGACGCGAAAATCATCCGGACCGTCATCGACCCGGAGGTATCTTTCGACAGGGACCCGTTGCGGATGGTCCGGTGCCTGCGCTTCGCGGCGACATTGGGTTTCGACACGGACCCGGCGACCTTCGCCGCCCTAAAGCGGTGCCGGGACCGGCTGAAGATTGTGCCGAAAAACAAGATAAACGAGGAAACAATAAGGTTTGCCCACACTCCCGAGGGAAAGGCTCTCATAGCGGAGTCGGGGCTGCCTCTGTAATAAGGAGTAACAATGAAAATAACGGTTAAATCCGGCGGCATCGCCGACGTAAAGGCCGACGCCGTCATCGTCAATCTCTTCGCGGGAGTCAAAAACCCCGCGGGCGGCACCGGCGCCATGGACAAAGCTCTGGGCGGCAAAATATCCGCTCTCATCAAACGCTTCGACTTCGACGGCGGCCTTGGGGAAAACCTCTCCGCCGAAAGAGATGGCGGCTACGTCATAGTTCAGGGTCTGGGCAAGGCTTCCGACTTCGGCGCCTACGAGATAACCCAGGCGGCGGCCACGGCTCTGCGCAAAGCGGAATCCCTGAAGTGCGAAACCGCCGCCACCCTCCTCCACGGAGCGGGAATCGGCGGTCTCGACCCGGAAATGTGCGCCGAGGCTCTCACCATCGGAGCTTACCTCGGGAACTACAAATACAACAAGTACAAAACCGGCAAGGCTCCCTGCGACCTTAAGACTCTCACCATAGTCGAAAACGACGAGTCCAAAATCGCCGCCATCAAAAAGGGAATCAAGAGCGGCACCGTTATCGCCGAGGCGGTTATGAAGGCAAGAGACCTGGCCAACGAGTCCTCAAACATCGCCACGCCCACCTATCTCGCCGACACCGCGAAGAAGATTGCCGAAAAACAGGGTCTGGAATGCGAAGTTCTGGGCCGCAAAGAGATTATCGCCGGCAAGATGGGCCTTCTGGCCGCCGTGTCCAAGGGCGCGTCCCAGGATCCGAAGTTCATCAAACTTTTCTACAAGTCCCCCGGAGCGAAGAAGACAATCGCCCTTGTGGGCAAAGGCATTACCTTCGACACCGGCGGATACTCCCTGAAGAAGAACATGTACACCATGAACGGCGACATGACCGGCGCCGCGGACGTCTTGGCGGCCATGGAAGCCATCGGCAAGATTAAGCCGAAAGTCAACGTGGTGGGTCTCGTTCCCGCCACGGAAAACAGCATCGGCCCCGACGCCACCCACCCGGGCGACGTCGCCGTCTCCCTTGACGGTCAGACCGTGGAGATATTCAACACCGACGCCGAAGGCAGACTTATTCTGGCCGACGCCCTCACCGTGGCCCGGCTCATGAAGGTGGACGAAATCATTGACGTGGCCACCCTCACCGGCGCCTGCTCCGTGGCTCTGGGCGACGAACTCTCCGGCATTCTGGGCACCGGCAAGGAGCTTATACAAGAGCTCATTGCCTGCGGCAGACAGACCGGAGAACTCTACTGGGAAATGCCCTACTACATGGGTTACAAGAAGCGCCTCAAGAGCAAAATCGCCGACATGAAGAACACCTCCAAGTCCGGCGGCGGCTGCACCGAAGCGGCTCTGTTCCTGGGTTCCTTCGTGGGAGACATTCCGTGGGCCCACCTTGACCTCTCCGCCTGCGACAGTCCCGCCGACAGGCCCCTGGCGGACGCGGGAATGTTCACCGCCGTAGGCACCGGCGCCATGGTCAAGTATATAATGAAATACGCGAAGTAATTTCGCCGCTTTTTCTCCCGTCTTTGAAAAAAAGACGGGATTTTTTACGCACGCGAAAAAAAATCGACTTTTTTCGGGAAAAGGTCTTTACAATATTGCCAAAACCCTGTATAATTAACCTAGGTTAAGTTGCGGTTCGAAATCTGAACACTTTATCGAAGGGCGGATCGGACACGTACCCCCAAAGAGAAATATACAACAACCTCCGCCCTTCAAAAA
>JAGDDM010000202.1 GCA_017958015.1 Abditibacteriota bacterium
ATTCGCCTACAACTACAAGTTCAATCCTCAGGCTAACCTCAGATTCGGTTACCAGATGATTAAGGAAGACTCCGGCGCCGGTCTCAAGAACAAGGGCGGCGTTGCTTTCGCTCAGTTCTGTGTAAGCTTCTAATCATTCGATTAGCAACAAATAAGGCTCCCCTCGGGGAGCCATTTTTTGTTTTAGTTGTTAGTTATCGGTTCATGGTTTTCGGTTGGACGGATTATATAACCCGCATTACGGTGTCGGGTATATAATTCGTTGCCGTAGGCAACACCGTTTGGCAAATCACTAACCGACTATGAACTATAAACTCTCTTTATACCGCTTCACGCAGGTTTCCACCACCGGCGGGTACTTCCTGCCGGCGGCCATGTCGTCCTCAATCTCGGCGATAACGTCGAAAAGTTCGCGGACGGCGGTTTCGTAATCGAGGCCCGTCAGGTGCTGAACGTATCTGGCGCAGCGGTCGATGAGTTTCAGATTTGAGGGCACCACATGAACCATAAAGTTGCCCATCACCGCCCCCATAAGTGTCATGACGCAGGTGGAGAAGGCGTTCAGGAGCATTTTTATCCCCGCCCGCTTGATGATATCCAGCTCGAAAGGCTCTTCCGGCAGCGCCGCTTTGACGACAATGGAGTTCTCCACCGGGGACACAACCTCATCGTTGCCGATGTAGATTATTCCGGTGTGGGCTCCCGCCGCCGCCGCTTTGGCCAGCTCCTCGGCGAAGAATGTACCCGCCGCCAGCTCCGATATATTGTCGGTCACCGCCGACGCGCCGCCGCACCGGGACGGGGGCCGCAGATACAGCCCGTCCCTGCCTATCTTGAAGTCTAAAATCTTCTCTTTCGATATCTTCTTTATGACCTCGTGGTGAGCCGGCGCGGACTCGCTGTCGGTTATCGCCGCGATGGTGTCAAGATCCCATTCAACGGCTCTGATGTCTCTGCCCAACACCTTCCGCCAAGCATCCTCGGCGGTGTCCGCGTCCACGTAGAGGTATGACCAGGACTCGTCGGCGCTTGTGTCGGAAGCGGGTCTGAAAGCCGGAATGCAGAACGTCGGCGACCGCTCCGTGGTGTCCGTCAGGATGTCGATGGAAAGGTCGGAAGCGAAATAGTTGTTTAGCCGCCCGGCTTTGAACACCTTCACCTCCGCCTCCGCCAGCCGAGCCAGCGGCACCAAAACGTCGGGAGAGTGGAGCGTGTCCAACATTTCCCGCAGAGACACAGCCACCCGATGGGGCGTGTTGCCGTCCCCGGTTATGGCGGTCTCCAGCACCGCGGCCATGTAGCAGAGCTCGATTGTGGTGGCCTGCATCCGGGTGGAACCGGTTATGGCCATGGGTCCGGTGGTGAGGTTAATTTTGGTGATTCGGTCGTCGTCAATCACTTCCCGAGAGCGTATCACCCGCTGCCGGAGAATGTCGTCGGGGTTGTTATAGACGAAATAGACCCTGGCCCCCATCTCCAGAGCCTTCCAAGCCGTGCCGATAACCCAGCTGGTCTCGCCGCCCTCGGTTATGGCGAAGAGGATGTCTTTGTCCGTAAGGTTCAGCTCCTCCACCTGCTTGCCGCCGAAAGCGGTTATGTCCTCAAAGCCCTCCACGGACTTGATAAGGGCGAAGTCACCGCCGGCCATGAGGGATTCGGACTTGATGTCAAGCTCCGGGTGTTCCGCCCCGTACTTGCGGAGCATACCGTCAAGGAGAATGGACAGCCGCCCGGTGGCGCCGCAGCCCGTGAAAACCGCTCTGCCGCCGCCGTCCCAAACCCGGCGCACGTCCGCCGCGGCCTGTGAGAACATATCGTTTGCCACCAGTTCGTCGAACTTGGCAACCACGTCCTTGTCAACGTCGAAAAGGGTGGAAAGTCCCAGCTCCGTGCTTTTCGCGGCGATGTCGCTGAGATTGGCAGTCACCGGGTGGGATGACTCGGTTACCAGGTTCCCGAGCCTGAACTGTTCGGATATTTTCAGAAATTCATCGGCTTTCATAACTTATAACACCTTTTGCTGTTTGATTTTGTCCGCCACGGAATTGTAGAGGGTTTTGTATTTGCCGCCGTAGAGCGTAACCTTGGCGTCCTTCACGAACTCCGCGAAAAGTTTTTGGAATCTGCCGGACTTGACGCCCTTGTCCACGATGACTTTTTCCCGCAGCTCGTCTTTTACGCTGTCGAAGGGGCGCACCCGCATGGTCTCGAAGTCGTCCTGGCGGATAATGACCCATTTGTCACCGGTTTTGAAGGGAGCGCTGTGTTTGCCTTTGGTGAGACTGAAGGCGGTGTCAACGAAAATCTTCGGCAGCTCGTCCGTGTCCTTGCGGCTTATCCAGCCCGCCTCGCCCCGCTTGCGGTTGGTGGCGGTGTCTTGGGAGAACATCTCCGCCACGGAACCGAAGGCGGCGCCCTCGTTGAGCATCTTGTAGGCTTCCGTCATCTTGTTCCTGTCCTTGTTGATGATGACGCTTATTTTCGCCCGCTCGGGAGTGATGTAGGGTGAGTTCTTGGTCTTGATGGCCGCCTCGTAGGCCTTGGCGATGTCGTCTTCGGTGACGGTGACGTCCTTAACCACAAGGTTGTTGAAGGCCATGCGGTAGCGGATGTTCTTCGACAGGTCGTTTTCCGTCATTGCCTGATCCCGCAAAGTCTTATCGAACTTCGGATCCGCCTTTTTCATCGCATCCAGCCGGGCAGAAACCTGCTCGTCGGTGGGCATTACCTTTTCCTGTTCCGCCAGCTGAAGAATTATGCTCTCGTTTATGAGAACCCCAAGCACGTAATTGGCGGCAACCTGGGTTTCGTCCTCCTTGCCGGGCACAACCACTTTCTGCTGCTCAAGCCGCTCCAGATACTCCCCCAGGGAAACGGTTTTACCGTTTACCGACAACAGGGGCGAGTCCAGAGTGTCGTTCTTCGCCGTCTCCTGGGCGGAAATGCCGAAAGCCAGGGCGCAGAAAAGAAACACCCAAGCCAAAAAGCCGGGCCAAAACCGGCGCCGGAGGCGGGATTCCACAAGATTTATTTCCGAGGGCGTAAGTGTTTCGCCGGCCCGGAGTTTTTCGATTATTCGCTTCATTATACGACTCCTTAATCGTTTATACCATTATATAACAAATCGCGTCAATCTTCAATTGTACGGATTGTCGATTTATGTTATAATAGGAAAAATGTTTCCCTTTCAAAAAGGAGTAAGGTATGAAAAAACTTTTGACGACGACACTGTGCCTTGTTTTCATGGCCGCCGCCGCCTTCGCCGAGCACGTACCCGGCGAGATTATAGTGGTTTACAAATCCGCCGATTCCGTCCCCGCGTCGGTGAAGTCCCTGAGGACCGCCTCCGTTACATCCGTGGGTCGGTTCGCGCAGTCGAAAACCCGGCTCATCAGGCTGGCCGACGGAGTGGGCGAGGAAGAAGCTTTGGCGAAGGTCAAGGCGGACCCCAACGTGGAGGACGCTTTCCTCAACAACATCGCCCACGCCGCGGGATATCCCAACGACCCCATATACGAGGGTTACAGATATTTCTTCAGCGGCAATTGGTACGTGGAGTTCGACCAGTGGGCTCTCGCCAAGATAAAGGCCAATCGGGCTTGGTGGATCACCGGCGGCAGCGCTTCCGTGCCCGTGGCGGTTGTTGACAGCGGCATTGACATGAACCACGAGGACCTGAAAAACAAGATTTGGACCAACCCCGGCGAGATTCCCGGCAACAACAAGGACGACGACAAAAACGGCTACGTTGACGACGTCCACGGCTGGAACTTTGTGGCGGGTAACAACGACCCCAACGACAACTCCCAACCCAGCCACGGTACCATGGTTGCCTCCGTCATCGGCGCCCAGACAAACAACGGCATCGGCATGGCGGGTGTCACTTGGCACTCACCCATAGTCCCCGTCAGGATTTTCGGAGCCGCCGGCAACGCCAGCGACGCCAACATTTCAAACGGCATCAGATACGCCGCGGACAACGGCGTCAGAATCATCAACCTCTCCCTCTCCGGCACTTCCACCCTGAGCGCCACCAAGAGCGCCATCGACTACGCCTGGGGCAAGGGTTGCATATGCATCTGCGCCTCCGGCAACAACAACATCTCCGCCGCCACCTACCCCGGCTCCTACGCAAACACCGTCGCCGTGGGCGCCATCAACAAGGATGACAAGCGGTCCACCATTTCCAACGGCTGGCATGTAAACCAGGGCAGCAACTACGGCTCCTACCTCAAGCTCTGCGCCCCCGGCACCGCCATATCCACCGCCGGCACCCTGAATATCAACGGCACCATATACCCCTTCCCCTACACCAACGGCGCGGAGGGAACCTCCATCGCCGCGGCCTTCGTCTCCGGCGTGGCGGCTCTTGTGCTGTCCGTCCACCCGGAGTTCAGCGCCAAAGCCCTCTACAAAACCCTCATCGCCTCCGCCGACGACGTGGAAAGCGCGGGTTTCGACAACTACACCGGCTACGGCAGAATCAACGCGGAAAAAGCGGTGTACTACAACGATTTCAACCTCGCCGACATCAAGAAAAAAGATCTCAATTCCGCTGTCTACGCCGAAAATCTGGTGCTCTCCACCACCTCCGGGGAAATCTCCGGCGCCCTCTACGCCCAGACCCTCGACGGCGCCAACGGAATCATGATTTCCACCACCAAAACCGGCTTCACCGAAGGCCAGATTATCTCCGTTGAGGGCACCCTCGTGAACAAGAACGGCAACCTGGCGGTGAACGCCACCGACGTAACCAAACTCTCAAACGGAACCAAACCGGCGGTGAGATATATGCCCGGCAAGAGCCTGGGCGGCGGCGCCTACGGCACACAGGGCGGCGTGGTTGACGATACCCGCACCGGCAAAAAAGCCGCGGGCGTCAACAACATCGGCCTCCTCGTCCGCACCACCGGCAAAGTGGTTAAACGGGGCACCAACTTCTTCTACATCGACGACGGCTCCCGCCTCTACGACGGAACAAACAACGGCATCTACGTCAAAACAAAGAACGGCATAACCGTTCCCCAGCTGAACAGAAGAGTCTCCGTCACCGGCATCTCGACCTGCGAAACCGTCACCGGCGGAAACAGGAGAATTCTCCTGGTGCGCAGAGCCGCCGATATTCGCACTTTGTAAAATAGGGGCCTGGGGCCCGGGGTCCGGGGCCTGCGATGGTGTTTCGCTGTCGCGAAACGGATTATAAAACCGACACCGCAATGTGGGTTGGTAGAATCCGTCGGCTTTGCCGACACATTCCCTGACCCCTGACACCTGACACCTGATCCCTGAAACGGGCTTGACTACAAGCCCGTTTTATGCAATAATAAATCAGTACGCCGAAATCATTCGGCATAACGAAAGGACGTTTTTATGAATCACCTCTCAACAATTTGCGTTGCCGCCGCGGCGTTGGCCACCTTGGCCGGTTCCGCTTTCGCGGCAAAGCCCGCCGTGTCCGAAATGGCGGCGGCTGACCTGAGCTTTAAGGAGATGTTCGAGGTCTCCAAAGCCGATAAGCAGCTCCCCTTCTCCTTCGTCTACGACGGCGTGTCCTCCAAGGACCTGTTGAAGGGCTGGAAGTGCAAGGAAAGCACCAAGGCCGTCAGCGCCACCAAGACCGAGCGGACAATCACCTACAAAGATCCCGCCACCAAGCTTGAAGTCAAGTGCGTTGCCACCCACTTCGCCGATTCCCCGGTGATTGAGTGGACCGTTTGGTTCGAGAACAAGGGCAAGACCCCCACTCCCACCATCGAGAAAGTCTACGCCATCGACGAGAATCTCACCTCCAACAAAGACAACTTCACCATGCACTGGGACATCGGCACCATCGTCACCTCCCACGACGCCGAGCCCATGACCGACGTTCTCGGCGCCGGCGACAAGTTCGTCAAGTCCCCGGGCAGAGCCTCCTGCGGCGGCGTGAACCCCTATTTCAACATCGAATGCGGAAAGAATCAGGGCTACATCGTGGTCGTCGGCTGGCCGGGCCAGTGGGAAATAAACTGCGCCGTTGACAACACCGGCAAGAACATGGCGGTGAAGGCCGGTCAGCAGAATCTGGCCACCACCCTTAATCCCGGCGAAAAGATTCGCACCCCTCTCATGGCGGTTATGCCCTATCAGGGCGACTATGTCCATGCCCAGAACCTGTGGAGAGCCTACTTCGTGAAGTACATCACCCCTCAGGTGAACGGCGCCGCCGCCCCCGCGGAACTTCACGCCTGCTCCTCCCACCAGTACGCCGAAATGATTCAGGCCAACACCCAGACTCAGATTGACTATGTGGACGGCTACCTGAACAGAGGCGTGGATTTGGACTTCTGGTGGATGGACGCCGGTTGGTATTACCACAAGGGTCAGGGCTGGCCCAACACCGGAACCTGGGAAGTGGACAAAGACAGATTCCCCAAGGGTCTCCGGGAGATTTCCGACCACGCCCACAAGAAAGGCGTAAAGATTATCGTTTGGTTCGAGCCCGAGAGAGTTGGCGGCGACAACTGGATTACCGAAAACCATCGGGATTGGATTTACGAAGGCACCGGTCTTGTGGACATCGGCAACCCGGAGGTTTGGAACTGGGCCACCAAGCACTTTGACAAAATCATCAAGGATGAAGGCATCGACCTCTACCGCCAGGACTACAACATCAACCCCAACGAAGCCTGGACCATCTGGAACGGCAAGAACCCGGGCAGAGTGGGCTACAGCGAGAACCGCTACGTCCAGGGCTACCTCTCCTACTGGGATTACCTGCTTGAGCACAACCCGGGCCTGAGAATCGACTCCTGCGCCTCCGGCGGCCACAGAAACGACCTTGAGACCATGAAGAGATCCGTTCCCCTCCTGCGCTCCGACTACATCTTCGAGCCCGTGGGCCAGCAGAACCACACCTACGGCATGTCTTTCTGGATTCCTTGGCAGGGCACCGGTTTCAGAACCGAGAGCCTCTACGACCTCCGCAGCTCCATGGTTATGGGCCAGACCGCCTGTTGGACAATCAGCGACGACAATCTAGACTACGATTTGCTGCTTAAGTACCTGAAGGAGTGGAGAGAAGTGGCTCCCAACTTCCTGGGCGACTACTACCCGCTCACCAAGTACAACCCGGAGAACAACGCCTGGATGGCCATGCAGTTCGACAGACCCGAAGCGGGCGTTGGCAGCGTTCAGGTCTACCGCAGAGGCGAAGCGGAAGAAGACAGCATCACCCTTAAGCTGAAGGGTCTTGTTTACGACGCTTCCTACGATGTCTACGACTTCGACAGAGGTACCGTGGGCACATTCACCGGCAGCGAGCTCATGAGAAAAGGCATCAAAGTTTCTCTCGACAAAGCCGAAGCCGCGCTTATCAAATACACCAAGCTGTAAATAAAGACACTTCAAGCCGCCCTTTTAATAAGGGCGGCTTTTTTGTTATATCGGAAATCGGCTATCGCGCGAACCGTCGCCTCATCTCACAGACATACACTATTCCGCACATCGGCACGGTAATTGCCAGCGCGGGATAGAACAACTCCACCGGCAGATGGGCGTACAGCACTCCGGCGATAAGGGGGCCGAGAATCATACCCAAATCCATGCCCATGTAGAGGGTGGTCCCGGCAAGGCCCCGGGAACCGGGGGCGGCATGGCGTATGGCCTCCGCCTGACACACGGTGCACATAAGCC
>JAGDDM010000203.1 GCA_017958015.1 Abditibacteriota bacterium
CGCTTTCGTGCTCGCGTACCTCGCGAGAATAGGCGTCAAGCGGTACGTCCGAATCGGGCTTCTGGCTCTCTACGCCCTTTGCCCGGTGTTCGCCGGTTCCTCGGTTATCATCGGCAAGGACACCAACTACTCCTTCATGCTCATGCTCTTCACGGTGTTCGTGATTGAAATACTCCGCAAGCCGGAAAACATCCTTCGGAACCGTATGCGCACCGCCGCTTTCTGCGTCGTTATCTTCCTCACAATGTTTCTCCGCAACAACGGCGCCCACGTGGTTATCCCCACACTCTTCCTCCTCGCCCTCGTCAAGCGGAGCGAGATAAAGAAACTGGGACTTATTTTCCTCTGCGCCGTAATCGCTTTCAACCTCTTCCACAAGGTTCTCATTCCCGTCACCGGCATCCACAAAGGCAGCGTCCGGGAAATGATGTCCGTGCCCTTCATGCAGACCGCCCGGGACGCCAAGATGTTCCCCGGTGAGATTACGGTAAAGGAAAAAGCCGCCATCGACGAGGTTCTGGACGCGGACTCCATCGCCGCCAAGTACGATCCCCGCATCGCCGACGAGGTGAAAGCCACCTTCCGGAACGACGCCACCAAGGAGGAGATAGCGGAATACGTTAAGGTGTGGAAAACCCGCTGCGTCCGCCGGCCCGGCGTGGCTCTGGCGGCCTGGTGGAACATCGCCTACCCCTTCCTCTGCGCCCCCGACGCCTACATGCTCTGCAGCCGGGGCATCGCCGACGAGGAGGTTCTCATGGCAATGTACGACAGACCGGCAAGCGACGCGGTGCTGCGCCTCGGTCAGCCCGCCCCCGTCGCAAAACTCGGCAAACTCATAGACGCCTTTATAAAACTTTTCAAGAACATACCGGTTCTCTGCGTCCTCGGTCAGGCGGCCACATACTTCTATCTGATTCTTTTCGCCTGTTTCGCTTTCATAGCGACAAAGCGTTACAAATACCTCACGGCGGCGGTTCCGGCTCTGCTGTCCGTTGCCGTTTGCATGGCGTCCCCGGTGTTCGGCACCCGCTACGCCCTGCCCTACATCTGCGCGGCTCCCATTCTCTTCGCCCTCATCTTTAGGGGCACGGAAACCGGAGCGGGAGAAGAAAAATGAGTATATACGACAAACTGAAAAACCCCGATATCGAAATGCGGGGAATGCCCTTTTGGTCCTGGAACGACACTCTGACGGAGGATGAGCTCCGCCGCCAGATTCGGGAGATGAAAAAGGCGGGCATGGGGGGCTTCTTCATGCACGCCCGCACCGGACTCATCACCCCCTACCTCTCCGAAGAATACTTCGACATGCACAAGGTCTGCGTCGACGAAGCGAAAAAACAGGGCATGGTTCCCTGGCTCTACGACGAGGACTGCTGGCCCAGCGGCTCCGCGGGGGGAATCATCGAGGCCAAGGGAGAACAGTTTCAGCAGAAATACGTTGACTTCGCCTTCGAGACGAACCCCAAAGTCGACCGCTACACCATCGCCCTATACGACGTTGAGCGGCAGGGCGAGGGCATAAAGTCCTACAAGCGCACCAACGGCGCCGCCGGGGAAAAACTTGTTTTCCGCTGGGTGCCCAACGGCTACATCGACATATTGGACGCCAACTGCGTGAAGGCCTTCATCGAAACCGCCTACGACCTTTTCGACAAGGTTTTCGAGGGCAAAACGAAAGAATATGTTCGGGGCGTTTTCACCGACGAGCCCAACTTCAACAAGGACGCCTTCAGCCCCCGGGCCCCATGGACAAACGATTTCGAGCTGGACTTTGCCATGATAGCGGGCTATGAGCTCCTCGACCGTCTGCCGGAACTTGTTTTCGACGTGGGCGACTACAAAGAACTGCGCCACGACTACTACAAAACGGCGTCAATCATGTTCACCTACGCCTACGCCAATCAGATATACGATTGGTGCGACGAGCGGGGCCTTGAGTTCACCGGCCACTATCTCCTTGAGGACGATTTGCAAGTAATGACCCAGCACATCGGCGCCGCCATGCCCCTCTACATGTACGAGCACATTCCGGGCATCGACCACCTCTGCCGCCGCATCATCGACCCCATGCTTGTGAAGCAGGTGTCCTCCGTGGCGGCCCAAACCGGCCGCAAGCGGGTTCTGTCGGAGATGTACGGCTGCACCGGTTGGAACACCTCCTTTGAGGACTACAAGCGCATCGCCCAGTGGCAGTACGTTCTCGGCGTCAACCTCACCTGCGAGCACCTTTGCCAGTACACAATGCGGAAGCACCGAAAGCGCGACTACCCGGCTTCAATCTTCTACCAGTCCCCCTGGTGGCACGACTTCAAGGCAATCGAGGACATGTTCGCCCGGGTGGCAACGGCCATGACATCCGGCGAGCCGGTGGCGAAGATTCTCGTTATCCACCCCATAGAAAGCGCCTGGTGCGAGTACGACGTCCTGAAGCCCTCGGAGTCCCTGGCGAAGATCGACAAAGCTTTCAAGGAGATTCTAACGAACCTCTCCGGTATGCACGTCGACTACGAACTGGGGGACGAACAGGTTATGTACGAACTGGCCCGAGTTGAGGAGGGCAAACTCAGAGTGGGCGAGCGTCACTACGACATGGTTATCATACCTCCCTGCGTCACCCTCCGGGGCTCCACTCTCCGTATGCTGCGGCGCTTCGCCGGTCCCGTCCTTCTCTGCGGCGGCATTCCGGAGCGGGCGGACGGCTCTCTTTCCGATGAGGCGGCGGCGATTTTGGCCGAGGCGGAGCGGTGCGGAACCGATTTCGACAGCCTTAAGGCGGCGGTGCTGAAGCACATCAAGCCCACCGTGACGCTGACGGCGGGCGGGAAGGACATGAAAGACGTGTTCGTCCGCGAAGTCGAAAACGGAAGCGAGAAATATATCTACTTCGCTAATCTCGACAACGGCGGCACACCGGAGGTTTTCGGCGAGGTTCGCCTCGCGGGCAAGGGTCTTGTTCGGGAAGTGAATCTCCTCACCGGGGACGTTGCCGACATCCCCTGCCGAACGGAGGGCGATGAAACGGTCTTCGATTTGCGCTTCGCCCCCGTGGAATCACACCTCATCGTTTTCGACACCGACAAAGAACCGGTAATCGGGGAAGCGGAGAAGTTCGCGGAGACATCTTCCGTCGAACTCGCCGGACCCTGGACGATGAAGCGGTCCCGGGAGAACGCCCTCACCCTGGACTTCTGCCGGTATAAGGTGGGAGACGGGGATTGGAGCGAGCGAATTCACACCATTCACCTGACAAAGCCCCTCGCCGACGTGCGGGGCAAAGTCACCCTCGCTTTCGATTTTGTCTGCGATTTCGAGACCCTGCCGGAGGAGTTCACCCTGGCGGTAGAGGACCCGGACAAGTGCGAAGTGTACGTAAACGGCGCCAAGGTTGAGTATGTCGACGGTTGGTACGTGGACACCTCCTTCAAGACGATTAAAATCAAGGGCCTCGTGAAGAACGGGGACAACAGGATCGAGGTCGTGATTCCGGACTACATCGGCAAAAACGAGGCGGAAAAGGAGATTGAGACTCTGGACATCCCCCGTCTGAAGGGAAACATGCGGATTCACCCGGGGAACAAGGCCACGGTGCTCCTGCCCTTCGAGGGGGAACCCTACGACAAAATTCTCCGATGCAACAACCTCCGCTTCGGCTACGAACTTGAGAGCGTCTACCTCCTGGGGGACTTCCGGGTTCGGGAGGACTTTGTTCTCACCGACGACTCGGAAAACGTGGATTGCTCCGACTTCGCGCAGCAGGGCTACCCCTTCTTCTCCGGAACATTCATCTGCGAGACGGAGTTCGACGCCCCGGAGGCGGGCAAGGCTTTCGTGGACCTCTCCGGCTGCGGAAGCATCGTGGCGAAGGTGTACGTAAACGACTCCTACGCCGACACCGTCTTTTGGCGTCCCAAGCGGGGGGAGATAACGGACTTTGTGCACCCCGGCAAAAACAAACTGCGGATAGAGTTCACAACCTCCAACCGCAATCTGCTGGGACCCCACCATCACATCGAGGGCGAACTCACCGCCGTGGGCCCGGACAGCTTTATGACCGAGGGCGGCGCGTGGACGGACGGGTACTCCTTTGTTCCCGAGGGGCTTGTCCGCGCTCCGAGAATAGTTTTCGGGAAATAGCGGTGCCGCCTCCGGCGGCGGGAATTCATAATATCGCCTGCGGCTCTAATGAATGGTGAAGCCGCTCCGCTAATGAATATCGAATAATGAATAATTGCGGTGTTGCCTACGGCAACGGATTACAAACCAACACCGCGAGGTTAACCGCTAAAATCAATATCGGGACTCACCGCGAAGATGAGTCCCGATATTTTCTATTCCATTATCTCAATTTCCCTTTCGCACCTTGCCTCAAGGCCGTCCCTCCAACCGTCCGAATCCGTAAAGGCGGATACCGGTTGAAACTTGTCGATGAGGTCATAGCCCCTATTGATATATATTTCCTCGGAGAACCATACCGCCTTTTCCAAGGACAGCTGATAGTCGCCGAAATCGAAGATAATCCCCCTTGTCAGCCGAACATCGTAAAGTTGCTCGCCGTTCTCAAACACTTGTTGATGTTCATGTACAACGAGTATTTTTTTGACTTCGGCCTCAACTGGCTGTGTGATGAATCGCTTCTTATCGACTACAGGATACTTAACTCGCTCGAGAGTCCACAACGCCACATCCTCAACGGAACCGTAATAATCAATCGGCTCGGTAAAACTGTAGAGATATACGGTATTATCTCCCACGCTCATTCCCGCGACTTCCGCGGAAGAACCGGTTTCATCGCTGAGAACCGAAAGAAAGACCTTCCCCAATAGTGATCGAAGAATCTCCCGTTCCTCCGATTTCATCCTAAAGTCCGACACTTTCATCCGTGATATTCCTTATTCAGGCGGAGACACTCTTTCATTTTCCTTGCCTCCGCGTCGGTGATAATAACCCCCGGCTCGTCGAGGGTCTCCAAAACGTCCATAACGCTCGCTATGGCGTCCGTCTCCGAGTCGCTGTAATCGTACAAATCGAAAAACCACAAAACATTC